>RFHH01000078.1 GCA_003696075.1 Acidobacteriota bacterium | reverse complement strand
GGTCGCCGTCGGATCTTCCGCCGCTTTCGCTGCGGGGGCGCTGGGACCGGCGGCCTTTGCCGTCTGCCTCGCGGCACTGGCGCTCGGCGTGGCACGGGCGCGGGGATCGTCGCTGGCGTCCTGGCTCGACCGCCCCCGTCTCTTCACCTGGCTCGCGGCCGCCTATCTCCCGCTGTTCGCGGTGGACCTGTTCGTCTCGGCGCAGCGAGACCCGGTGATGGCGCTCGCACGCCTGGTGGTCTTCATCGTCGTCGCCGAGGTTCTCGCCGGGGATCCCTCGCGCTCGCACCGGCCGGTGCTCCTGGCGACTCTCCTGATCGTCATCGCGGCGGCGGAAACCACCGAGCTGTGGTTCATCCTGCCACTGTCCGCGTTCATGGTGACGGCGATCCGCGCGCGGACGCGCGCCACCCTCGTCGAGGCCCTCCCCCCGTCGCGCCGTACCGGCTGCCGGACGTCCGCCCGGGGAGCCGCGTCGATCGCGGCCGCTTCGTTGATCCTCGGACTGGGCCTGTTCTTCGTGCTTCCCCACAGCGGAGGCGGGTGGGGGCGCGCAAACGGCGAGGACCGGCGGGGCACGGCGCGGGAAACGGGCCTCGCCGACGAGGTCCGGCTCGGTGCCCTGGGGAGGATCAAGCGCAGCCGCGACATCGTGTTCGAGGCCCGGCTGACCGACCAGGACGCCGATCCTTCCGCCCTGTACTGGCGGGCGAAGGAGTACGGCGCGTGGACGGGGCGCGGGTGGGCCCGTGCCGACGGAACCGACGACCGGATCGTTCACCTCCCGGGCGGCCGGCTCGCGCCGCTCCCGCCTGCGTGCCGCTCGCAGCGAGTTCGCCTGGTGGCTCAGATCGAAGTTCGCAGAGTGGGCCTGAACGTTCTCCCCGTGCCGGGCCACGCGGTGTGGATCCGCACGCTCCGGGACACCCTGGTCAGGGTCACGCCGGGAGGGGCCATCCGCACCGTGTCCGGACGGCCGCCCCGCCGCTTCGCCGTGGGTGTGGCCACCGCGTGCGGTTCCGGGGACGGGGGGCCCGATGCCGCCGCGTTCCTCCGGACCGGCCGCATCGAGCCGGCCCTCGCCGCCTGGGCGCGTTCGGTCGCTCCGGACGAGCGCCGCCCGGACGGTCTGGCGCGCGCCTTCGTGCGCGATCTCGCCCGCCGTCCCTACAGCCTCGATCTGAGTGCGATCGACCCGGAGCGGCCGTTCGCCTCGTTTCTCGCGGGAGCGCCCGCCCACTGCGAGTACTTCGCCACGGCGATGGCGCTGGGACTGCGGCTCAGGGGCGTCCCCGCGCGGGTGGTCGGCGGCTGGCTCGGGGCCGACCGCGTGCCCCTGAGCGACAGGCTGGTCGTCCGCGACGCCCGGGCTCACCTCTGGGTGGAGGTGTGGGTCCCCGGACGAGGCTGGGTCCCCTTCGATCCGACGCCTCCGTCGGGCCGCGAGCCGGCGTCCGGCCCCGTTCTGGCCATCCGCTCGGGATGGGATGCGGCGGTGGTCCTCTGGGACACCTGGGTCGTGGGGCTCGACCTCGAGGATCAGGCGCGGCTCATCGAGGCCGCGCGCTTCCGGCTGGCCGCCGCGGCCGAGGCGGCCCGCGCGCTGTTGGATCCGCGCACCCTCCTTCCCGCCGGCCTCGCCGCGCTCGCGGGAGGATGGATGCTGAGGAGGCGGCGCCGCCCGCCCGCACCGCTGCCTCGCTTCTTCGCCTCGTTCCTGCGCCTGGCGGGCCGCGCCGGACTCGTTCCGGCGCCTTCCGAGACTGCCCGCAAGTTCGCGGCGCGGGCCGGAACCGTTCTCGGCGACCCGGAGTCGGTGCGGCTGCTCGTCTCGCTGTACGAGCGCATCCGGTTCGGCGGCGACGAACCGGCGCCGCACGAGATCGCCGCCGCCCGGGACGCGCTCGCCCGCCTCGCCGAAAGGGGCCGCTGCCGCCGGCGACGGAGCTCCGTCGCGTGAATCGCCGCCACCTTCCGCTTCTCCGGGCACCGGACCGCCGGATACGGTAGAGTCTCGTCGGCCGGCCGCGCGGCCGGCGGGAGGATCCGATGCAAGGAGTCGCTCGCGTCCTGTGCTGGCTCGCTTGCCTGCTCTTGCCCACTCTGGTGTCCGCCGACACGCTGATCACCGTCGAGGTCGAAGCGCCGGGGCGGACACTCTCGCTCCACTCGGGCCAGGAGCAGAAAGGAGCGCCGAAGAAGGAATCGCGGATCTGGCTCGGCGAGGACCGGGCGCGCTACGACGACCTGCGCAAGAGCGTGATCCTGCGGCGCGACCTGGGGAAGGTCTACTACGTGGATCACTCCCGGCGCTCCTACGTCGAGGCCGAGCTCCCGGCCCGTCTCGAGACACTCGTGCCGCCGGAGCTGGCGGAGAAGATCGCCGGGGGCGCGCTCGAGAAGCGGGCGACGGTCACTTTCACCGCCTCCGACGAGCGGAAGGCGTTCGGCTCCTGGAATTGCCGCCGGTACGAGGCGGTGATCGACGGGGCCGGTCTTCACGTGACGCGGACGCTCTGGCTCAGCTCGGAGATCGGGGTCGACCGCGAACTTCTGGCCGATTTGCTGCGCGCGGCCGCTCTCTCGCAGCCGCTGGCGGGCGCGGTGCTGGAGAAGATCGCCGACACCGGAGCGGTTCCCGTCGTGGAGGAGAACCGCCTTCAGGCCGGCGGGGTGTCGGTCGTGTCGCGCCGCGAGGTCAAGAGCGTCCGAACCGTCACGCCGGGGCCCGACACCTACTCGCCGCCGGCGGACTACAAGAAGGTGGACTACCTCTACCGCACCCTCCACGAACTCGGGTTGCGCTGAAGAACCGGGACGGCTCGCCGGCCGTTCCCCCGGGCACTAGATTCCGACGCGGGGGTCGTCGGAGCGGAAGGGGGAACGGCCGTGTCTCGCGACAGTGATCGTTCCGTTTCGTCATCGTCCGGCAAAGGTCCGCTGTGGCCGCCCCTGCTCGGGGTTTGCTGCGCGCTGCTCACGATCCCGGGGGCAGCCGCAAGGCCGCCGGCGGGCGGTCCCGACGTCACGCCCCCGGGCGACGTCAGCACCCTCACGGCCTCGGCGGCCGAGGGGCAGGTGGCCCTGGAATGGGTGAATCCGTCGGATCCCGACTTCGCCGGTGTCCTGGTGCTGCGCCGGCTCGGGAGCCCGGTGACGGACGATCCGGCGCCCGGAAGCAGCTACAACCTCGGCGACACCGTCGGAGCCAGCATCGTCGCCTGCGTGACGCCGGCCGGCGCGTCGAGCTGCGTCGATCTCGATGCGTCCAACGACGGGACCATTCACTACTACAAGGTCTTCTCGCGAGACACGTCGTTCAATTACGCACCCGGCGTCGAAACCCGGGGCCTGCCGCGGACGAGCCTCAGTTACAAGTGGGAATTCACCACCGGGGCGGCCAGCCTGGCACCGATCGGTGCCACCCCCGGCGAGCACGTCGTGACCGTGGGGAACGACGGCCTCCTTTACCGCATGGGCGAACTCGACGGACGGCGCGCCGGGTGGACGCCGCCGGCGGTGGGAGGGGCGGTCCAGTCGCGGCCCAAGGTCGGCGACCTCGATCCGGACTACGACGGCACCAACGATTTCACCGCCTTCCTGACGACTCAGGACGGCATGCTCTACCGGTTCCGGCTGGACACGCCCGCGCCGCCGGAGGCGAGCGCCAACGTTCTCGCGGACGCCGGATGCGATCCCGCGTCGTCTTCCCTGCAGGCGGGACCGGTGGTGATGCTCGACGCTTTCGACAACAACAACAACCCGGCCGACGACGTCGTCGTGGTCGCGACGAGATGCGGCGTTTCCAACAACAAAGTCCTGCTCTACGACCACATGCTCAACCTGTTGGACAGCTACGACGGGGACGAGTCGGGCAGCAGCGCGGATCAGGTCGGATCGCCGACCCTCGGGATTTCGAACGCGGCCCCGAAGATCCTCTACCGGGACTGGGCCGACAACCTGATCTACGTACCGCTTCACGGCGACGGCGACGACAACGAGTCGATCCTCGTCATCCGCGTCACCCACGACGGCCGGTTCGTGGTGCCGCCGTACTCGGAGACCGTCGGGCTCGGGGACATCGATACCACACCCGTCGTCTTCCGCTACGGAACGTCGAACAACACCTTCCTCGTCTTCGGGAACACCGCGGGGACGATCTATCTCTACGATGCCGTGAACCGCACGGGGCCCTACCCGGCGCCGCTGGCGCGGCGAGACAGCTACACGCCGCCCGTCAGCGACGGCCCGGTGAAGGCGGTCGCGGTCAGTTCGCGGATCGCCGCCGGCAACGGGTTCTACGAGCACTGGGTCGTCTGGACGACCGACAACACCCTCCATGGCATCAAGGTGACGGCCGGGACGGCCAAGCTGGGCGATTCGACGCACTGGTCGGTGAACGTCCCCGGCGCCTCCGCGCCCGTGCTGCTCCGGTGGGTCGGCGGGGTTCCCAACACCCGGGCGTATGTGGGCTCCTCCGACGGACACCTGTACGAGGTCGACGTACCGACCGGGACCGTCATCAGGAGCTGGCTCCTCGAGGCGGGAAAGACGATCGGTGATCCGACGTTCGACTACAACGACGGCCTCAACCAGGGGATCGTCGTGGGTTCGACGAGCGGGATGGTGCACTGGGTGCGGCTGAACTGAGCCGAGCGCGGCGCGCCCCCCCGCCCGGCGGCGGGAACCGCGGCCGGTCTTGAGGCATCATGGGGCGCCAGGCCGGCCGTTGCCGCCGGTCGAGGGAGCGGATCCATGGTGCCGTCACTGCTGCTCGCCGCCGGACTCGCCTCCGCCGCCCCGGGGGGCGGCGCGCCGTTCGCGGCCGATTTCACCGGGGCCACGCTGCGCGTCGATCTCTACCACTCGGGAACCTCGTCGGAGGAGCACTTCGCGATCCGGAGGCTGAGGGTCGAGGGCCCCTGGCCCGGCAGCCGGACGAGGCTGATCGACACCTCCAACCTCGGCAAGTACATGGTCGAAGTCGCCGACCTCGCCACCAACAGGGTCCTGTACTCGCGGGGGTTCGCGAGCATCTACGGGGAGTGGGAGACGACGGCGGAGGCGGACAGGGAGTGGGGGACCTTCGAGGAGGCGGTCCGGGTGCCGGAGCCGCGCCGGCCCTTCCAGCTCCGCCTGCGCAAGCGGGGACCCGACGGCACGTTCCGGGAGATCTGGAGGACGAGTGTCGATCCCCGCTCGCGGTTCGTGGACCGGCCGGCGATTCAGGAGGCCGACGTGACCGAGCTGATGATCGGCGGGGATCCCGCGCGCAAGGTGGACCTGCTGGTCCTCGGCGACGGGTACACGGCGGCCCAGCGCCCGAAGTTCCTCGCGGACGCGCGGCGGGCGCTGGCCGCGCTGTTCGCGGTCGAGCCGTTCCGCAGCCGGAAGGAGGACTTCAACGTCCGCGCCCTGTTCACCCCGTCGCCGCAGCCGGGAATCACCAGGCCGCGTGCGGGGATCTTCCGCGACACGCCTCTCGGGACGCGGTACAACGCGTTCGATTCGGAAAGGTACGTGCTGACGTTCGACGACCACCGGTGGCGTGACATCGCGGCCAGTGCGCCCTACGACGTGGTGGCGATCATGGTCAACGAGCGGAAGTACGGCGGAGGCGGCATCTTCAACCTCTACTGCACCTTCGCCGCCGACTCGGCCTTTGCCGACTATCTGTTCGTCCACGAATTCGGGCATCACATCGCCGGGCTCGCTGACGAGTACTACACATCCGACGTGGCCTACGAAGAGCTGCCGCCGATCGAGGTGGAGCCCTGGGAGCCCAACATCAGCGCGCTCCTCCCCGACGGAATGCCGAAGTGGCGGGCGCTGCTGAGCGAGGGTGTCCCGGTTCCCACGCCGTGGGACAAGGAGACCTTCGAGAAGGAGTCCCGGGCGCGCCAGGAGCGGCGGCGCCGGCTCCGCGCGGAGGGGGCGCCGGAGGAGGAGCTCGAGCGCCTGTTCGCCGAGGAACGCTCGCTGTTCACCGCCATGCTCGCTTCGGAACGGTATGCGGGAAAGGTGGGAGCGTTCGAGGGTGCGGGATACCGGGCGCGCGGGCTCTACCGGCCCAGCACCGACTGCATCATGTTCACGCGGGACGAGGTCGGCTTCTGTCCGGTGTGCGCGGCGGCGATCGATCGCGTGATCGACGGCTACACGGAGTGAGCGGCACGGGAATGGACGCGCGGCGAGAGACAGGCGGAGGCGGTTCGGGAAGGGACACGGCCGAGCCCGCGCTCGAGGGGAATCACAGCAAGGTGATCCGCCACGAGGGCGGCTGGAGATGGCGAGGCGTCCGCTGCGAGGCGTACAAGGCGAGCGGTTCCACGTGGCGCGGCATGACGAGAAGGGAGTTGATCGGCCGGCGCGGGGAATCGCCGCTGTTCCACGTGCGCTACTTCGAGATCGATCCCGGAGGCTTCAGCAGCCTGGAACGGCACCGGCACGAGCACGCCGTCGTCGTGCTCCGCGGCCGGGGGGAAGTTCGGCTCGGCTGCGGGCGGTTCGCCGTCGGGGTGGGCGACGTGATTTACGTCGCCCCCGACGACCCGCACCAGTTCCTGTGCCCGGCCCAGGCGGACGAGCCGTTCGGCTTCCTGTGCATCGTCAACGCCGAGAGGGACCGTCCGGTCGCGCTGGACGGCCCCGAGGCGTGCGGCATTTGCGAGTGAGGATCGGACGGCTGGCGCGCCCGCAGGGATTCGAACCCCGAACCTCTTGATCCGTAGTCAAGTGCTCTATCCAATTGAGCTACGGGCGCGCGCTCCGCTGAAGCGCGCGGATACTAGCGCGCGGTCGCTGGGGGGTCAAGACACGGGTGCGGCCGGCGGCCCGTCCGCACTCCGGGCGGTCAGCGCATGCCCGGAAACAGGCGGCGGAGCCGCCCGAAGCCGCGGCCTCCCACCGGCGGGTGATGCCCTCCGTAGCCCTGCGCGGGCCCGAGCAGCGCGAGGAAGTCCTCCGGAGTGTAGGTGACGATCTCCGGTGCGACGTACGTGTTGGAGCCCTCGTCCGGCCGGGTCTTCCGTTCGTCGGGGCTCATGGTGCCGTCCTTTCCTGCCATGCCCATCGGATCCCTTCCCCGGCCGCCGTCCCGGCGGCCATAGCGCCCCGCGGGCGCCCCCTCGACGCTCAGCGATCCTCCCGCGGGACCTCGGCGGTGACCCAGACGAGCAGCTCCCGTTCCCGCATCAGCTCGAGCGTCCGCTCGACGTCGGCTCGCACCCGCTCCTCCGGCTCACCCGGGAAGAGGCGGCGGATCTCGGCCACGATCTCGTCGACCGAGTGAGTTCCGTCGCACAACTCCCAGATGCGCCGGGCCGTCGAGTTCAGGTGGTGCTGGAGCCGCTTCCGGTCGTCGTAGACGAACAACTCGGAACCGATCTCCACCGTCCGAACGTCGACGCGGGTCTGGGGGCAGCCCTTCACCCGGCCTCCTGAACTCCCCTCGCGGGAACGGTCACCAGTATATGCGCGCCGCACCCGCTCGGGGAGACCCGGGGTCGGCCGGAGTCTTCCGGACCTGCCCTCGGCCCGGGAACCGATCGAGGTCCCCAAACCGGCTCCGCGGTTGGAGGTACGCCGGAGCGAACGCGCCGTCAAGCGCGAATCGGCCCGCCCGGCCGCTCCCGCGGCGTGTTTCGAACGGGCCGTGACGCGATCGGCCGAGTGTCGCGGGATCGAGCACCTCCGGGGGGGCGGTGTCGGGATTCGGACACCGGGTAACGCGGGCCGTCCCCGACCGGTCCATGGCGGGGGGGCTCTTCGGAACCCGGCGCTGTGCGGAAGTTTCCGCGGGAGACCGTGCCCGGCACGGTCTTTGCCAGTATTCTCCGGGGGGGAGGGGGAATCGCCCGGCAACGGTGGGGGAGGTCCAAAAAAGGAACACTTTCGGGGGCTGAAGGGTGGTCATCCTCCGAACACATGAAAACAAGTGCCAACATCTCCGGGATAATTCGGAGCTTGACTTGGGACGGGGAACGCCGTAGCCATCTCTGGGAGGCGCCGGTCCGGCGCCGTCCGGAGGTTCGCGCGGCGTGGCGATCTGCGACGGCGATGCGCCACAGCCGGAGCCGGAGGAGAGCAGCGAGGATGCCTGTCGGGAATCGCGTTCCGGCCCGCCGGTGGCCCGCCCCTCGGGCGGCGGCGGTCCTGCTGGCGGCGGGAGTCGGCTTCGCCCCCGGCGCGGCCGCCGGTCCCTGGAGCTTCTCGCCCGTCGTCACCCTCTCGGCCCAGCGCACCGACAACGCGGGGCTCGTGGCGACCGCCGATGCGCGCGAAGCCGCCACCGTGGTCACCGCGGACCTCCTCCTCCCGCTCGGGTACCGGGGGCGGCGGGACGATTGGATCCTCAGTTACAGGCCGGTGCGCGAGACCTACCGGGGGCTCGACTCGGTTCCCTCGGGGGCGCTCGACAACACGGCGCACTACGCCGCCTTCTCCTGGACCCGCCGGCGCTCCGAACGGTCCCGCTGGGAGCTGCGGACGAGCTGGTCGCGCGCCGACCGCGCCCGGCTCGCGCTCGACGCCCCGGAGGCGGACCTGGTGGCGCTGCCCCGCACGAAGACCGACACCCTCACGAGCCGGCTGGCGATGTCGGCGAGGACCGGCCCGCGGAGCGAGTTCTCGGCCTCGGTCGCCTACCACGCGACCAGCTTCGACCGGCCCGAGGCCTCGGTCCCCGGATCGGCGGCGGTGCCCCTCGCCGATTCGAGCACGGTCACCGTCGAGGGCACGCTCGGGCGGGACGTGACGCGAACCCAGCGGCTGAGCCTCGGCTACCGGGGCAGCCGCATCGACGAGGGCCTGCGGGGCGAGGTGGATGTCCACCGCCTCCTGGCGGGTTGGAGCGGCGGCCGGCCCGAGGCGGTGGGCTTCACCGTCGCGGTAGGGATCAGCCGGACGGAGGTGCGCCGGGCCGCACCGGACGATCCCCCCGGGCTGGACGGTGATCTCGGCTTCGTCGGCACGGCCCTGATCAGGGCCCGCCTGCCCCGGCAGGGGGAGTTCTCCGGCGGCGTCACGCGCGACGTGGGTGCCAGCGGCGGCACCGGCGGCCCGTCCGAGACGACCGCCGTGCACGCCGGCCTGCTCTGGCCGACGGGGAAGTGGTCGAAGATCAGCTTCGCCGGGCGCTGGACCGACCGGAGCCCGCTTGGCGCAGATCGGTCGCTCTCGCCGCCGACGCGGACCACGGCGCTCGGCGGGGAGTGGCATGCCGCGCTCGGAGAAACGACGGCGCTGGTGCTCAGCGTGGAGCAGATGCGGCAGACCACGACCGCCGGCCTGACTCCGCTGGAAGTGGACTACCGGATCTGGGGCTTCGGCCTCCGATGGGCGCCGGGAGCGGGACGATGAGCACCGTGATGCCGGCCCAGCAGAACCCGCTGCTGAAGGAGTACCTCGACATCCTCCTCCGGCGCCGCTGGTGGATCATCGTGCCGGCGGTGGTCGGGGTGCTCTGCTCGATCGCCCTGTTCTTCTGGTCGGACAAGCTCTACCGGGCGCGGACGCGGGTGCAGATCCGCCCGCAGACGATCTCCCGCAATCTTCTCAGCCCGATCGTCGAGATCGACTCCACCGACCTGGTCACCACGATCACCGCCGAGATCACCTCGGAGAAGTATGTCCAGGAGGTGGAGGACGAGCTCCACCTGATCGGCACCCCCGGCGGCCCGAAGAACCTCGAGGACCTGGCGAAGCGGCTCGACCGGCGGATTTCGCTCGTACCGAACAAGAAGAACAACTACTTCGACCTCAGCGTGACGTGGGAGGATCCCCGGATCGCCGCCTCGATCGCCAACGAACTGGCCGCGATCTACATCCGCCGCAACGCGGAGATCCGCCAGCGGATGGCGGAGGAGACGCTGGGGAAGCTGCGAGAAAACCGCGAGCAGATCGAGCGCCAGCTCTACGACATCCGGGCCCGGATCCACAAGTTCCGTTCAGAGCACAAGTTCGAGCTGGAGAGCTACCAGAAGACGAACCAGGACATACTCCAGAACAACCGGGTGGAGATCGAGCGGATCGACGCCCAGATCCGCGATTTCAAGGACAAGATCCGCGACCTTGAACTCCAGCTGGAGGTGCCGCCGGCCAAGCCGGACGCCGTTGCGGACCCGCGAGTGGCCCGCCTGCGCGAGGCCCGGCGGCGCCGGGAGGAACTGCTCGGCTCCGGCTACAAGGAGGCTCATCCGAGCGTGGCCGCGCTCACGCGGGAGATCGCGCGGCTCGAGCGCGAGCTCGGGCTGGCGCCGGGAGAGGAGCCGGCGGTGCCCGAGGGAGAGAGCCTCCAGCTCCAGCAGATCGCGAACGAGAAGGCGCGGCTCCAGCGCGAGATCGCGGTTCTGGAGAAGAAGCGCGAGCAGCTCGTCGCGGAGAACGAGGAGATCGAGCGGCGGCTCGAGCGGACGCCGGACTTTCAGATCCAGCTGGACAAGCTCCTGCACATCGAAGAGGCCCTGCAGGAACAGTACCAGGAAGCCCGGGCGAAGGAGCTCGACGCGGAGGAAGGCGCCGCGGTGGAGGAGTTCAAGCAGGGGGAACGGTTCGAGATCCTCAACATGGCGCGGCCGCCGAGCGAACCCTTCTGGCCCGACCTCAAGCTGTTCATCTTCATGGGTCTCGCCGTCGGCGGCGGCGTGGGCATCGGGCTCGTCCTCCTGCTGGAAGTTTTCGACCAGTCGTTCAAGAGCGAAGAACAGCTCGCCGCGGCGATCGACCTGCCGATCCTGGCCGTCATTCCCGACCTCGAGCGCGCGGCCGAGCGGCGGCGGACGCGGCGGACCGTGACGAGGGCGGCAGGATGAACCAGAAGCCCCGCATTCCGCGCGTGGGCCCGCCGCCGGCGGGCGGTGCGCCGGCGAGCCGTCGCCCCGGGGGAAGGCGGTCGGCGCGCGATCTCGCGCCCAATCCGCGCCTGCTCCCGCTGATCGATCCGCGGTCTCCGGTGACGGAGCGCTACCGCCGCATGATGACGCACATCGACCACCTCGGAGTCCGCGACGACCATCCCTACCGAGTGATCGTCATGACCTCGAGCCGCGAGGCGGAAGGCAAGACGCTCACGTCGATGAATCTCGCTCTGGTGATGGCCGAGGACCGGGATCGCAAGGTGGTCCTGATGGACGTGGACCTGCACCGGCCGCGGGTCCACCACTTCCTCCTCAGCAAGCCGCGCATCGGCTGGATGGATGTCTTCGAGGACCGCGCCGATCTCGACGCGGCCGTGGTCGATCTCACGCAAACGCGGCTGAAGTTGCTGCCGGCGGGCCGGCCGCCGGAGAAGCCGGCGGAGGTGCTCAAGTCCGAGAGGTTCCGGCGCCTTCTGCGGCAGCTGCGGGATCGGTTCGACGCGATCATCCTCGACGCTCCACCCCTGATGCGCTTCGTCGATGCCAACATCCTGAACTCCTACGCCGACGGGTTGATCTTCGTGATCCGCGCCGGTCTTACCTCGCGTCAGATCGTGAAGAAGGCGCTGTCGCAGGTGACGACGGGGCGGGTGATCGGCGTCGTTCTCAACGACGTCCGGTACACCGTTCTGGATCGCTACTACTACCGCTACGACGAGTACGGCGGCTACTACTACGACCGTGATCGGGGTTGACGACAGGTGGCAGCGGATGACCCGGCGGCGGCGCGGGACGCGCCGCGGGAGGCTGGTGCGATGAGGCGCGTCGCGGCCGGCGGCCCGCGACTGCGGGTGGTCGCGATCGGGGGTGGGACCGGTCTGCCGGTGGTCCTCCGGGGCTTCAAGCAGCTTTTGTTCCCGGATGGCGCCGACGATCCTTCTCGCCTGGTCGCGATCGTCACCGTGACCGATGACGGCGGCAGCTCGGGCCGGTTGCGCGACGAGCTCGGGATGCTTCCGCCGGGGGACATCCGGAACTGCATGGTGGCCCTGTCGCACAACGAGCCGCTGATGTCGCGCCTGTTCCAGGCCCGCTACCGCTCGAACGGAAGCCTCGACGGCCACTCGGTCGGGAACCTCATTCTGGCGGCACTGGCCCAGGAGGAGCCCGACGGCTTTCTCGCCGCGGTGCGGCTGGCCGGGGAGGTGCTGAACATCCAGGGGCGCGTGCTTCCGGCCACGCTCGCGCCGACCCGCCTGGTGGCGACCCTCGAGGACGGCCGCGAAATCGCCGGAGAGACGGCGATCAAGCGGGGCGACGGCGCGATCCGCTCGCTCCGGCTCGATCCGCCGGCGCCGCCGGCCGCCCCGGGGGCCGCCGACGCGGTGCTGGACGCCGACATCGTCGTGCTCGGACCGGGGAGCCTCTACTCGAGCATCCTCCCGAACCTGCTCATCCCGGAGATCGCGGAGGCGCTGAGGCGGACGCGGGCCTGCCGGGTGCTCGTGGTCAACGCCATGACGGAGCGGGGGGAGACCACCCGGTTCGGCGCCTCGGAGCACGTGCAGGCGATCACCTCCCACGTCGGCGCGCCGGTGATCGATGCCGCGCTCGTGGCTTCCGATCCGATTCCCGAGGACACGCTGGAGCGCTACCGGGCGGAAGGCGCGGAGCGCGTCGACCCGAACGATCCGGGCCTCGACATGCTGGTGCCGGTGGTGGACCGGCGGCTCCTGCTGGCCGGAGGACGCAAGGTGAGGCACGCGCCGGCGCGCACGGCCACGGCCGTCGTGGCGGCGTACGGGCGCTGGACCGCCGCGGGCCGCCCGCGCGGTGCCGGGGTGCGGGCGGAGAGGCCGCGCCGATGAACAGGCGCCTGCAGAACTCCTGGCTGGTCCTGGCGAAGGTCGGCCTCGACCTGGCGCTGATCGCGGTGTCGCTCGTCGCCGCGTACCTCTTCCGGTTCGGCCCGGCGCTCCCGCCCGAGCAGGCCCGCGTCCTGCTGCGGGTGCTGCCGCTCTCGGCGGTGATCAAGCTGCTGCTCTTCTGGGCCTTCGGGAACTACGCGACACTGTGGCGCTACAGCTCGGTGAACGACCTGCTGCGGCTCATCCGCTCGTCGGTCGCATCGCTGCTGATGCTCGCCACCGTGCTCTACTTCCTCCAGCTGCGGGTTCCGGCCTCCGTGCTGGTGCTGGACGGGATGCTGACGCTGACGCTCTGCGGCGCGGCTCGACTCGCCCCCCGGGTCGCGCGCGAGCGGATGCAGGCGACCCTGCTGGCCACGCTCCCGGAGTTCCTCGTCGATGCCATCGCGCCCAGGCGGCGGGGCGCGGAGCGGCGGATCCTCGTGGTCGGCGCGGGCGACGCCGGGGAGAGTCTCGTTCGGGAGATGTCCCGCAACGAGCGCCTCGGGTACCTGCCGGTCGGCTTCGTCGACGACGACCCGGCGAAGAAAGGCCTCCGGATCCACGGGGTGAAGGTCCGCGGCAACCGTGAAGACATTCCACGCCTCGTTGCCCAGCACGACGTCGACGAGATCCTGATCGCCATTCCCTCGGCCACTGCGGAGCAGATCCGGCCGATCGTCGACATCTGCCGCTGGACCGGCGTCAAGCTGAAGATCCTCCCGGATCTGGCCAGTCTCGTGCACGGGACGCCGCGGCTGGCGGACGTGCGCGACCTGCGCATCGAGGACCTGCTGGGACGCCCCCGCATCGAGCTCGACACGGACGGCGTGTCCGCCTACCTCAAGGGGCGGCGGGTGCTGGTGACGGGCGCCGGCGGTTCGATCGGATCGGAGCTCTGTCGCCAGGTTCTCCGGTACGGGCCCTCGGAACTGTACCTGCTCGGGCGCGGCGAGAACAGCATTTTCGCGATCTACCACGAGCTCGCACCCAAGCGGGGGGCGACCAAGCTCTACGAGATCATCGGGGACGTGATCAACAAGCGGAAGCTTCAGGGCGTCTTCGAGCGGTTCCATCCGGAGATCGTGTTCCACGCCGGCGCCGACAAGCACGTGCCGTTGATGGAGCTGAATCCGGACGAGGCGGTGCTCAACAACATCCTCGGCACGAAGAACGTCATCGAGATCTGCGACGAGCACGGTGTCGAGCGCCTCGTCTGCATTTCCACGGACAAGGCGGTGAACCCGACCAGCATCATGGGCTGCTGCAAGCGCGTCGCGGAGCTCTACGTCCTGGCCGCCGCCGGGCGCAAGACGCGCGTCACCGCGGTCCGGTTCGGCAATGTCCTCGGCAGCCGCGGCTCCGTGATACCGCTGTTCCAGGAGCAGATCGAGCGCGGCGGCCCCGTCACCGTGACCCACAAGGAGGTGCGCCGCTACTTCATGACCATCCCCGAGGCGGTCGCGCTCGTGATCCAGGCCGGAGCGATGGCGGAGGGTGGGGACATCTACGTGCTGGACATGGGGGATCCGATCAAGATCGACGATCTGGCCCGCCGCGTGATCCGACTCCATGGTCTGGAACCGGACAAGGACATTCCGATGACCTACATCGGACTGCGGCCGGGCGAAAAGCTGAACGAGGAGCTGATCGGTCCGGGGGAGGTCAAGGAGCGGACCAGCCACCCGAAGATCTTCAGGGTTCGGGGGGAGCCGGTGCCGGTGGAAGAAATCGACCGGCACGTGGAACAGCTCATCAAAGAAGCGGTGGCGATGGACGACCTCGCCATCCGCCGGACGCTCAAGCGTCTCGTCCCCGAGTACCAGCCGTACCTGCCCCCGGACGTTCAGAGCTGGGTGGCGAAGCGCTCGTCGTGAGCGGGAGCGGAGACGAATGCGGGCGGAAGCGCAGGACCGGCAGCGAAACCGCGATGGCCGCGAGCCAGCCGGCGCGTTTGAGGAAGCCCGCCAGCCGGGCCGCCGGGGAGACGTGCGCGAGCTTCAATCGCTTCCGCTCGAACGCGGGGAGCCGAAGGAGGCGCAGAGCCGCGCGGGCCGGGCGGGGATCGAGATGGAGGCGGACGAGATGACGGGCGGTGGGCCGGTCCGACGGCGGGAGCCCGAGGGGAAATCCCCTGAAGCCCAGCTCGTCGAGGCGGCGACGGCGTGCGCCGAGCGGGCGGAGGGCGGCGAACGCCGTGCCGGTAGGGGTGCCGAGCAGTTCGGCGGCCAGCTCGACCGCCGCCCGCAGGGCGGGCGCGAGGCCGCGCTCGCGGGCCAGCGCGGCGGCGGCGCGCCAGTCGAGCCGCGGATTGGCGCGGACGACGCGGTCGAGATCCACGAGCCGGCGCAGGTCGGTGAATCCGACCCGCAGTTCCGAGACCGCCACGTGGAGGAGCTGCGCTTCGTCCGACGGGCGGGGAAGGGGGCCGTCCTTCCGGGGGTGGCTCAACAGCAGTTCCGCCTCCAGGCGGTACGGGTCGTCGGGGCGCGCGGCGGACCAGTGGAGCTCCAACGGTGGAGCCCCGGCGCGCTCGAGCTGCAGGTGGAAATGGTAGCGCCGGTGAAGCTCGACCACCTCGGGAGCCACCGCGGGCCCGAAGCCGGCCCGCCCCAGGGCTCCGAGCGCCGCCTCGAGCGCCGCCGGCTCGACCAGGATGTCGATATCGCGGAATTCCCGAAGTTCCGGCGGCCGGTAAACGGCGCCGGCGAGGCCCACGCCTTTCAACACGACGGCCGGCACGCCTGCCGCGTCGAGCGCGCGGAGGGCGCGGTCGGCCTCGCCGAGGAAAAGGGCGCTGCGCCGGCGGGAAAGATCGAGAAACTCGCGGAACCGCCGCGCTGCCGGCTCCGGGAGCCGCGCTGCTCCGCCGAGGACGCGGTGGGCCACCAGGGCGCCCACACCCGCGGCGCGCGCGGCATCCGCCACCGATTCCCAGCACCGGGGCGGCACCGCGGCCACTGGCGGCGGTTCGTCCCGGATCAATCGCAGCAGCCAGACGGCTGTCTCACGACGCACAGGGTTCGTTTCTCCGGCGCTCGATGCGGGGAAGCGGGTTATAGCACGTTCAACAACCAGGCAACCCGGGCCGGTTCGAGGCCGGTCCGGCACAACAGGAGACAAACCCAATGGCCTCCGAGATGATCGACCGCGACGAAGAGATCCTCACCAGCCGGGAGGCTCAGGAGTTTCTCAAGATCGGGCGCACCAAGCTGTGGGAGCTGACCAAGAGCAAGCAGCTCCCCGCTTACCGGGTGGGCTCCGGCCGCACCTCGTCGCTGCGCTACAAGAAGTCCGAACTCTTGGCCTGGCTCGAGAGGAATCGGGTCCAGGCGTGACCGCTGCCGGCGGAGCGGGAGGATCCTCCGGAAAGGGGCGCCGGAGGACCTCCCGCCAGCGGCCCGCGGACGGCGCGGGGACGGAGCGGTGGTTCGGATCGGCGTGATCGGCGCCGGGGCGTGGGGGAGGAACCACGTCCGGACGTTCGCCTCGCTGGAGGAGGCGGAGCTGGCGGTCGTCGCGGACCGCTCGCCCGAGGTGCGGCGCCGGATCGCCCGCGATCACCCCCACGTGCGCTGTGCCGCGGACGCCGCGCAGGCGTTCGAGGACCCCTCGATCGACGGGGTCGTCCTCGCCACGCCGGCCCCGACCCATGCACGGCTCGCCCGGGCCGCGCTCGAGGCCGGCAAGCACGTCCTGGTGGAAAAGCCGCTGGCGCTCGACGTGCGGGAGGCGGAGGAACTGGAACGGCTGGCCCGGAAATGCGGCCGGGTGCTGATGGTGGGGCACCTGCTGCTGTACCACCCGGCGGTGCTCTATCTCAAGCGCCTGCTCGACGAGGGGGAACTCGGGCGGCCCTTGTACCTGTATTGCGAGAGGGTGAATCTGGGCGTGATTCGCCGCGACGAAAACGCCCTGTGGTCGCTCGGACCTCACGACCTCTCGCTCGCGCTCTTCCTCCTGGGTGACGGCGTGAGCGACGTCTCGGCCCGGGGCGCCGCTTACATCACTCCGGGGGTGCACGACGTGGTCTTCGCCAACCTGAGGTACGGCGATCACCGGATGGCGAACCTCCACGTCTCGTGGCTCGACCCGCACAAATCGAGGCGCGTGGTCCTGGTGGGCGACCGAAAGATGGCCGTCTTCGACGACATGGCAGCCCAGGAGAAGGTCCGCATCTACGACAAGGGGGCGCTCCCCGACGCGGTGGGCTACGCGGAGCACCTCACCGTCCGCTCGGGGGACATCCTGATTCCCAAGATCCCGATGTCGGAGCCGCTTCGCGAGGAGGCGCGCGCCTTCGTGGAGGCGATCCGGACCGGCGACCCGCCGCGGACCGGAGCCTCTCACGGCGTGGAGGTGGTTCGCCTGCTCGCCGCGGCGCAGGCTTCGCTGGAGGACGGCGGCCGGCCGGTGCCCGTCCCCGGGGCGCCCGCGCCGTGAACGCCAGCGGGGGAATCCCGGGCGCCGGCCCCCTGATCCATCCGAGCGCCCGGATCGGCGAGGGAACGGAGATCGGACACGGGACGGTGGTCGGTGCCGACGTGATCATCGGGCGCGGGTGCCGAATCGGCTGTTACGCGATCCTCCATCCCGGTACCCGTATCGGAGACGGTGTCCGCGTGGACGACCATGCCGTCCTGGGCAAGCCCCCGATGCGTGCTGCGGCCTCCGCGATCACCCGGGAAAAGGAGCTGCCTCCCCTGCGGATCGGCGATCGGGTTCTCATCGGGGCGGGGGTCGTTCTCTATCGCGGCGCCGAGATCGGCGCGGAGGTGATGGTGGCCGACCTCGCGACCGTGCGGGAGGAGGTCTCGGTGGGGGAGCGCACGATCATCGGCCGGGGCGTAACGGTGGAAAACCGCGTCACCATCGGAGCCCGGTGCAAGATCGAGACCGAGGCCTACATCACCGCCCTTTCGAGGATCGAGGAAGGGTGCTTCATCGCCCCGGAGGTGACGTTCACCAACGACAACTTCCTCGGGCGGACGGAGGAGCGTTTCAAACACCACAAGGGGATCACGCTGGAGCGGGGAGCGAGGGTCGGTGCGAACGCCACGTTCCTGCCGGGACTCACCGTCGGGGCCGACGCACTCGTCGCCGCCGGCTCGGTGGTGACCCGGGACGTCCCGCCGCGGACCGTCGTCATGGGGGCTCCCGCGCGGCCCGTGCGGGAGGTTCCGGAGGAGCAACTGCTGGACAACCAATAGCCCGTTGCGCGCGGCCGCGGGCCGCCGCGCTATCCTGGCGCCGTGCGGATTCTCTACTTCGTCCAGTACTTCAATCTCCCCGACGAGCCCGGCGGCTCGCGCCCCTATCAGTTCGCCCGTCAGTGGGCCCGGGCGGGCCACGAGGTGACCGTGGTCACCGGGGCGTTGAATCACAAGACGCTGACCGTCCCGGAGCGTTTCCGCGGCCGGCTCATCGCCCGCGAGACCATCGACGGCGTGCGCGTGCTGCGGGTCTGGTCCTACGCCGGAATCCGCGGCTCCTTCGGCCGCCGGCTGCTGAACTTCCTCAGCTACGCCGTGACCGCGACGCTGGCCGGCCTGATCCGCGCGGGATCCGCGGACATCGTCTACGCCTCGTCCACCCCGCTCACGGTCGGCCTGCCCGGGGCGCTCACGGCCGCCGTGCGCCGCGCGCCGTTCGTCTTCGAGGTCAGGGACCTCTGGCCCCAGTCGGCGGTCGTCGCCGGCGTCCTCCGGAAACGGGGGCCGCTCACCCTGGCCGCTCGGTGGTTCGCCTGGCGGCTCTACAGGCGGGCGGCGCGCGTGGTGGCGGTGACCCGCGGCATCGAGTCGGGGCTGATCGACGAGGGCGTTCCGCCGGAGAAGGTGCTCTTCGTCCCGAACGGCGTGGACGACTGGATGCTGGAGGCCGGGGAGCGGCCGGTGCCCGAGCGGCCGGATCGCTTCCGGGTCGTGTACTGCGGGGCGCACGGGCGCTGGAACGGGCTCGACCAGATCCTGGAGGCGGCCGAGCTCCTGCGCGAGGATCCGGTGGAGTTCGTTTTCATAGGTGACGGCGACGAGCGTGCCCGGCTCGAAGAGCGGGCCCGCCGCGCCGGACTCGACCACGTGCGATTCGTCGGGGCGGTTCCCAAGCGGGAGGCCTTCGAACAACTCCGCGCCGCTTCGGCCAACGTGGTCGTCACCTGGCGGCACCCCTTCCAGCGGATGGTCCTCGCCAACAAGATCTTCGACTATCTCGCCGCCGGCCGTCCCGTGATCGTGGCGGCGGAAGGGGAGATGGCGGAGCTCGTCCGCCGGGCGGGCTGCGGGCTGGTGACCCCGCCCGAGGATCCCCCGGCGCTCGCGCGGGCGGTCCGCGAGCTGGCGGCGATGCGGGAGGAGGAGCTGGCGCGCCTCGGATCTTCGGGGCGCCGCTACGCGATCGAGAACTTCCACCGCGGCGAGCTGGCGTGGCGTCTCCTGGAAGTGTTCGGAAAGCTGGCGGGCCGGGACCCGCGCGAACCCTCATCCGCGCCGGGGCCAAGGCTCGTCGCGGATCGAGAGGCGGGCGACGCCTGATGGCCGAGATCGCGATTCCGTGGGGTGCGTGGCACTGGGAGGGCGAAGAGCGGCTCCCGCTGCCCCCCGGCTGGCGCGTCGAAGCGGCCGCTCCGGGTGACGAGCCGGCCGGCCCTTCGCTGGAGGAGGCGCTCGCCGCTCCCGTCGGGGCCCCCCCGATCGACGAGCTGGCGCGGGAAGCCGTGCGGCGGCGGGGGGATCGGGCGACGGCGGCCATCGCGGTCGAAGATCTGACGCGGCCGGCACCCGCCGGGAGGGCGCTGCGCGCGATGCTGCAGCGGCTGGAGTCGGGGGGCATCCCCCCTCACCGGGTTCGGGTGATCCTCGCCGTCGGGGCCCACGCTCCGGCGACCGGGCCGGAGCTCCGCATGAAGCTGGGCGAGTTCGCCTGTGAGCGGTGCGACGTATCGAACCACAATCCCTACGAAAACCTCGTCGACCTCGGGCGCTCGCCGGCAGGTCTGCCGGTCCGCATCAACCGCGCCTTTCACGAAGCGGACGTGAAGCTCGCGCTCGGCTCCGTGATGCCGCACCCGTACGCCGGATTCGGCGGGGGTGGCAAGATCGTCCTGCCGGGGCTGGCGGGGATCGAGACCCTCGAGGCGAATCACCGCCCCGCCGTCACCGGCCTGGCCGGCGCGGGTGTGGGCGTCGTGGAGGGGAATCGCGCGCGGGCCGAGATGGAGGAGATCGCCCTCGGAGCCGGCCTCCAGGCGGTGCTGAACATCGTGCCGGGCCCCCGCAGGCGGCCCTTGGGGCATTTCTACGGCCACCCGGTGTCGGCGCACCGGCACGCCGTCCGGTTCGCGCGGAAAGCCCTGGCCGTTCCGGTGGCCCCGGGCGCGGATGCCGCGCTGCTCAACGCGTACCCGAAGGATGTCGAGCTGCTGCAGGTCGGCAACGTGTTCAACGCGTGGCGCGCGGCGCCGTTCCCTCTCGTGCGCGAAGGCGGCACGGTGGTCGTCACCGCGGCGTGCCCGAAGGGCGTCGGTCATCACGGCCTTCACGGGCCCGGGATGCGTCTCTACCGGCGACCCGTGGAGCGGCCCTACCTCGCCGGGCGCGAGCTGGTGGTCTACGCCCCGAATCTCGCCACGCGGGAGGTGCGGCACTCGTTCTGGAGCGGCTACCCGCACGCGCGGCGCTGGCGCGAGGTGCTCGAGCTCCTTCGGCGCCGGCATCCGGGAGGAGGCCGGATCGTGGTCCTCCCCACCGCACCCCTGACGCTGCCACGGGCGGCCCCGCAGGAGGCGGAACGGTGACGCGACCGCAAGGACCGCCCGATACCTTCTACGTGCGCCACGGGAAACGGTGGCTCGATCTCGCCGTCTCGTTGCTCGTCCTGATTCTCCTCGGGCCGCTGATGCTGTTGATCGCTCTCGCGATCAAACTCGAGGACGGCGGACCGGTCTTCTACCGGCAGGAGCGGATCGGCCAGGGAGGGAGGCCGTACAAGCTCACCAAGTTCCGCTCCATGGTGGTCGGGGCGGAGCGGATGGGGGCGGGGATTCTCGTGGAGAGGAACGACCCGCGGGTGACCCGCGTGGGGAGGATCCTGCGCAAGCTCAGCCTGGACGAGTTGCCGCAGATTTTCGACGTGATCCGGGGAGACATGTCGATCGTCGGGCCCCGCCCCGGCCTCGCCTACCAGGTGGAACTGTATGACGACGTCCAGCGACGGCGACTGACGGTCAAGCCGGGAATCACCGGGTGGGCCCAGGTCTCCGGGCGGAACGCGATCACCTGGCCCGAACGAATCGAAAAGGACCTCGAGTACATCGCGAACCTGTCCTTGGGCCGCGACTTGCTCATCCTCGCCCGCACGATTCCCGCGGTCCTCAGCGGCGCCGATCAGATCGCCGACGCCGACTACTGGAAGAAGCGCCGGGAGGAGAAGGAAGCGCGGAGCAGGAGCGGAGGGGGAGAGGGATGAAGCGTCTGGTCATCGTGGGAGCGGGTGGACACGGCCGCGGGGTGCTCGAGATCCTCCGCGCCCGCCGGGCGGCCGGCCTCCCGGTGCCCGATGTCGAAGGATTCGTCGACGACGCGGCGGCGGGGCCCGTCGGCGGCCTACCCGTCCTCGGATCGGTCGCCTGGCTCGAGGCGCGCGGTGCCACCTTCGCCGCCGTGCTCGCCATCGCCTCCTCCCGGTCGAAACGGCTTCTCTTCGAGCGCCTCGCGGCGGCCGGTGTGGAGTGGGCCGGCCCGGTCGTCCACCCTACGGCCGTACTCGGATCGGGCACGACCGTGGCGGAGGGGGCCATCGTCGGCGCCGGGGTGGTCGTGGCCTACGACACCCGGATCGAGGCGCACACCACGATCAATCTGAACGCGACGGTCGGTCACGATTGCCGCATCGGACGGTTCTCGACGGTCGCGCCCGGGGTGAACATCACGGGGAACGTGGTCATCGGGGAGGGCGTGGAGGTCCAAACCAACGCGACGGTCGTTCCCGGGATCACCATCGGCGACGGTGCCCACGTCGGGCCTGGAAGCGTGGTCCTGCGGGATGTCGCGGCCGGCGCGGCAGTCTTCGGTAACCCCGCGCGCCCGCACCCGCGGCCGGCGCGGGGGCCATCCCAATGACCGGCGCCGGCTCGCGGGGCCGGCGGGCCGGGTACTGAGCGGCGCCGTGTGGCCCCCGCTCGTCGGCGCCATCGACAGGGTCGCCGCCCTCGCCACCGGGAGGCGCTACCCGTCCTATTTCCGCCGGTTCCGGCGGATGGAAGGCTGGACGCGAGAGCGGCTCGAGGCGTGGCGGTGGCGACGGCTCCGCGCGCTGCTCGAACACGCCTACGAGACGACGCCGTTCTGGCGCGAGCAGTTCGACCGTCTCGGGGCGAAGCCGGCCGACCTGGCGGCGCCTGCCGGGTTCCGGTCGATCCCTCCCCTCGACAAGGCCACCATCAACGCCCGGCGCGACGATCTGACCAGCCGGCGCCCGGGCCGCGGGGTGCGCGAACGGTCCACCGGCGGCTCGACGGGGCACAACGTCTGGTTCCGACTCGACCGCGAAACGCAAGACCGCCGCCGGGCCGCCGGGCGGCTCACCGAGGAGTGGGACGGTGTCAGGCCGGGGACCCGGATTGCCTTCCTGTGGGGGGCGGCCCTCGACGCCGAGCCTTCCGTCGCCTCCCGCGTGGCCGACCTGCTGTCGAACCGACTCTTCCTGTCCGTCTACGGCGTGGGTGAAGAACGGCTCGCCGAGCACTGGCGGCGCCTCGAGCGCTTCCGCCCCGAGGTCATCACTTCCTACCCGTCCATCCTCCACCACCTCGCCCGCCGCATGGGACGCGAAGCCTGCCGCCGGCTCGGGGTCCGGCTGATCTACAGTTCGGCCGAGGTGTTGCAAGATCCGGTACGCGCCGACCTGGAGGACTTGTTCGGCGCGGCGGTGCGGGATCGATACGCCAGCCGCGAGTTCGGGATGATCGCCGCCGAGTGCCCGGAGGGGGGAGGGCTGCACGTGATGGACATGCGGCTCTACCTCGAGCTCGAGCCCGGTCCCGCGCCCGGGGAACCGAGCCCGATCCTCGTGACCGACCTGGACAACCGCACGATGCCGATGATCCGCTATCGGATCGACGACCTCGCGCTCCCCGCGCCGGGGCCGTGCGCCTGCGGCCGCCCGTTCGGACTCCTGTCCCGCATCGAGGGCCGCGCTCTCGACGTCGTGGTCACCCCGGACGGCCGCGCCTTCGGCGGCACCTTCTTCACGCTTCAGCTCCGCCCCTTCGACCGCACGATCGAGCGGTTCCAGGTGGTGCAGGACCGGCCGGACCACCTGGTGGTGCGGGTGGTCCCCGGTCCCGGCTACGGCCCCGCGGTGCGACAGCGGGTTCTCGACACGCTGGCGGGAGCCCTCGGCCGCACGGTCTCGGTGGAACTGCTGGAGGTGCCCGAGATCCCCCCTTCGCCGTCGGGAAAACACCGCTTCGTGATTTCGCAGGTCGGGGGCGGCCGGTCCGGGTGAGCGGAGCCGGCGCGCCGATTCCGCCAACCACCGGGCGCGGAGCGGCGAGCCGGGGCGTGCGCCCGCCTTCGCCTTCGGGGCAGAATACGGCCTCGCCCACGGGGAGAATGCCATGTTGCCGAGCCGTTCCCGCTGCCCGTTCGCCTCAGTCGGCCTCCTCGCGCTCGTCACCGCGTTGCTGGCCCCGGCCCCCACGGTCGAAGCCGGAGAGAAAAGGGCCTTCACCATCGAGGATCTCTACCGCGTCGTCTACGTGCCCGAATTCGCGTTGTCACCGGACGGCCGGTGGATCGCCTACGTGAAACGCGAGCGCGACCTCCCACGGGGGAAGCAGTACGAGGACATCTGGCTCCTGCCGGCCTCCGGAGGGGAGCCCCGGCGCCTGACGCACTCGCCCGAACGGTCGGAGTCCTCACTGGCGTGGTCGCCGGACGGGCGTTTCCTCGCCTTCGTCGCCGAGAAGGAGGAGAAGGACCAGATCTGGCTGCTGCCGATGGAGGGGGGGGAGCCCTACACGGTGACCGACATCGCCACGGGCGCCGAGGATCTCCTCTTCTCGCCCGATGGGCGGTCCATCGCCTTCACCAGCGAGGTCTATCCCGAGTGCGGAGCCGATGACGCCTGTAACCGGGAAATCGACGAGAAACGCGAGAAGGGACCGCTCAAGGCCCATGTCGCCGATCGCCTGTTCTACCGGCACTGGACCCGGTGGTGGGACGGCAAGGTCCCCCACGTGCTCGTCCTCGATCTCGAGACGCGGCAGGTGCGCGACCTGACTCCCGAGCGCAGCGGCCCCCCGCAGTTCTACCTGTGGAGTCCGCGAAGCTACGCCTTTTCACCCGATGGGAGGCGGTTCGCCTTCCAGCAGAACCCGGGTCCGCCCGAGGAGCTGGCCTGGTCGACGAACGACGACCTGTTCGTCGTGCCGCTCTCCGGAGACGCGCCGGCGCGGGACATCACGGCGGACAATCCCGCGTACGACGGGACGCCGCGGTTCTCCCCGGACGGGAGCCTGATCGCCTACCGCCGCCAGCGCCAGCCAGGCTACGAGTCGGACGAATACGAGCTTGCGGTGCGCGCGGTGGACGGCGGCGAGGAGCGGATCCTCACCGCCCACTTCGACAATTGGGTCGACGATTTCGCCTGGTTCCCCGACGGCGAAGCGCTCCTCTTCCTGGCCGAAGAGCACGGTGCGACTCCCCTGTACCGGGTTCCGCTGAACGGCGGCCCTCTCGAGAAAATCGTCGAGCACGCGACGATCGACAGCTTCGCCATCGCGCCCGACGGGAAGACCGTCTACGCCGTGCGGCGGGCGATCGCGGAGCCGCCGGAGATCTGGGCCTACGACCTGACCGGCGGCTCGCCCCGCCGCCTGACGTTCCACAACGCGAAGCTGGAGCGGGAGGTCGACATCCGGCCCGCGGAGCGCCTGTGGCTGCCCGGTGCCGGGGACTACCAGGTGGAGTGCTTCCTCATCAAGCCGCACGATTTCGATCCATCCAGGAAATACCCGCTCATCCTCAACGTGCACGGGGGGCCCCAGTCGCAGTGGGCGGACGCGTTCCGCGGGGACTGGCAGGTCTATCCCGGGGCCGGCTACATCGTCGCCTTCCCGAATCCCACCGGTTCCACCGGCTACGGCCAGGCGTTCACGGCCGCCATCTCCCGCGACTGGGGAGGGCGCGTGTATCGCGACGTGATGCGGGTCGCTGACTCCCTGGAGAAGCTGCCGTACGTGGACAAAGACAGGATGGGGGCCATGGGCTGGTCCTACGGCGGCTACATGATGAACTGGCTGCTCGGACACACGACGCGGTTCAAGGCCATCGCCACGATGATGGGCCTGTTCGATCTGCGTTCCTTCTACGGGGCCACGGAAGAGCTGTGGTTCCCGGAGTGGGACCTCGGCGGCCGGCCCTGGGACTCGCCGCTCTACGAGCGGTTCAACCCCGCCCGGTTCGCGGACAGGATGCAGACCCCGACGCTCGTGATCACGGGCGAGCTCGACTACCGGGTGCCCTACACCCAGGGCCTCCAGCTCTTCACGGCGCTGCAGCGGAGGGGCGTGCCCTCCCGCTTGATCGTTTTTCCCGAGGCGGGGCACTGGCCCGGCTGGTACGAAATGGCGCTGTACTACACGGCCCACCTCGACTGGTTCCATCGGTGGCTCGGGGGCGGCGGACCTCCCTGGTCCGTGGAGGACTTCGCCGCGAACCGGGTGTTCGACACCGAGACGGGGAAGAGGATCGACCGCGCGGGAAGCGAGGAGGCACCGCCGTCGGAACGATGAGGGCGCCCCTCCGGGTGCTGCTGATCACCGGCTCGTTGGGGCCGGGTGGAACCGAGCTCTCCGTCGAGGCCCTCGCACGCGGCCTCGCCGCCTCCGGCGCGGCCCGGCCGCACGTGGCGCTGCTGGGGGAGGGAGGCACGCGGGCGGACCGGCTGCGCGCCGCCGGCGTGCCGGTGACCGAGCTTCGACTCTCGGGGCGCCTCTGGCGCCCGGACAACGCCGTTCGGCTGCTGCGGTTGGCGGGAATCGTCCGCCGCGAGTCCATCGACGTGGTGCACACATTCCTTTTCGACGCCGACGTGTACGGGATGCTCGCGGCCCGGCTTGGACGACCGAGGGCGGTGGTGACGACCCGGCGCGCCATCAAGCGGAACCGGCCGCACCACATTCGCGGATATCGGCTCACCAACCGGTTCGCGGACCGGATCGTCGCCAACTCGGAGGCCGTGTGCCGCTTCACGCTCGAGCGGGAACGCGTCCCGCCGGAGAAGCTCGTCGTCATCCCGAACGGGGTGGACACCACGCGGATGGCGTCGGGAGACCGCGCCGCCTTCCGCCGCGAGCACGGCATCCCGCCCGATGCCGTGGTCGTCGGTACGGCGGGGACGGTGAAGCCGGTCAAAGGGCAGGCGGTGCTCGTGAGGGCGATGGAGCCGCTCCTGGCCGAGGACCCGCGGCGGCTGCTGATCCTGGCCGGAACGGCCGCTGGACCGTATGCCGAGCGGATCCGGAGGCAGGCCGCGTCCGGCCCACTGGCCGGCCGCGTCCGGCTGGCCGGGAATGTCGAGGACATCCCCGGCTTGCTCGCCGCGCTCGATCTCTTCGTCCTTCCCTCGCTCTCCGAGGGGATGTCGAACGCCCTGCTCGAGGCGATGGCCGCCGGATGCGCGGTCGTCGCCACGGACGTCGGCGGGAACCGGGAGTGCCTCGGCGACACCGGAGTGCTGGTTCCAGCTGGCGATGCGGTAGCCCTCCGGGAGGCGATCGAGGAGCTGCTCGGTGACGAGGAGCGGCGCCGCCATCTGGGCCGGCGTGCGAGGGAGAGGGCGGCTCGGCACTTCGCGATCGAGGCGATGGTCGCGCGGACGGCCGACCTGTACCGCTCGCTCCTGAAGGAAGGGCGGCGCGCATGAACTCCCGGCTGGACGTGGCGCTGGTGACCTGCCGCAGGCTTCCGGAGCCGGATCCCGATGCGCGGCCGCTCTCGGAGGCTCTCGCCGCGGCGGGCATCCGCCACGCCGTTCGAGCCTGGGACGACGAGACGGTCGACTGGAGCCGCGCGCGCCTGACCCTCTTGCGATCCTGCTGGAACTACCCGCGGCACGCGAGCCGGTTCCTCGCGTGGGCCGGCTCGGTGGCCCGGGTTTCGCGCCTGCTCAACCCGTTCCGGACCGTGCGCTGGAACCTCCACAAAGGCTATCTGTTGGAGCTGCGGCGCCGGGGCGTTCCCACGGTCCCGACGCAGCTCGTCGAACGGGGGACGCGGGCCTCGCTGGTGGAGATCCTCCGGCGGCACGGCTGGGAGCGCGCGGTGGTGAAGCCCGCGATCTCCGCGGCCTCTCTCGAAACGATCCTGGTGACCCCCGATGTCGTCGAGGAAGGGCAACGCCACCTGGAGAGGCTGACCCAGCGCGGCGATGTCCTGGTCCAACCGTACCTCGAGTCGGTCGAGGGCTACGGGGAACGGGCGGTCGTGATGATCGAGGGGAAGGTCACCCACGCGGTGCGCAAGAATCCCCGTTTCTCCGGCCAGGACGAGCGTGTGTCGGACGAAGCGGTGCCGATCGCGCCGGCCGAGGAGGAGGTCGCCTTGCGCGCGTCGAGAGCCGCGGGAGGGCCGTTCCTCTACGCGCGCGCCGATCTCGCTCCCGGTCCGGACGGCGAGCCGCTGGTGATGGAGCTGGAGCTGATCGAGCCGTCGCTCTTCTTCCGGCAGGGGCCGGCGGCTCTCGAATCGCTGGTGGCCGGCCTTCGCCGGCGGCTCGAGGGACTGGTTTGACGGATGAGCCGAGTGCGGCAGGATAGGTCGCGCCGGTGCCGCGGATCGGGGGAAGACGAATGGCCCTGGAACGGACGGTCGAGATCGACGGCGTGACCCTCCACCTTGCCCAGCCCGTCGCCCGCATACCCCGGTGGATCGGTCAGCGCGACGTCCTGCTCCAGCTTCTCGCGGCGTGGACGAAGGTCGGCCCCGAGGACCTGCCCTTGAACCCCCGTCTGCTCGGCAAGCCCGGCGTGGGCAAGACGACCCTTGCCTGCGCCGCGGCCCGCGAGCTCGGCCTCGAAGTCTACGTGATGCAGGCGACGATGGATACGCGGCCCGAGGACCTCATCGTGTCCCCGGTGCTGGCACCCGGTGGGGGGATCCGCTACATGGCCTCCCCCCTGGTCACCGCCATGGTGCGTGGCGGGGCCCTCGTCCTGGACGAGGGAAACCGGATGAGCGAGAAGTCGTGGGCCTCTCTCGCGCCGCTGTTGGACCACCGGCGTTACGTGGAGAGCCTGGTCGCGGGGATCCGAATCGATGCCAACGAGCAGTTCCGCTTCGTCACCACGATGAACGAGGACGCCTCGACCTACGAGATCCCCGAGTACATCCACTCCAGGCTGATGCCGCAGATCGTCGTCGATTTTCCCGAGGAGGACGAAGAGAGGGCGATCCTGGCCGAACATGTGCCCTTCGCCGACGAGGCGGTTCTCGCGCACGTTCTGGCGTTCCTCAGGGCCGCGCACGGAAGGGACCTGCGCTACACGGTCCGGGACGGAATCAACATCGCCCGATACGCGATGAAGGTCCTGCGGCGGGGCGACCGCTCTTCGCCGGAGGAGGCGGTCGAGTTCGCGCTGCGGGCGGCGCTCGGTGAGGATGCGGAGGAGCTCGAATTCTGAAGCGAGGACGCGGCGGCGCACCGCCCGCCGCTCCCGTTCGGCGGGGAACGTGAGGACATGAGACTCGATCCCGGCCTGCTCGCACCCGAGGTGGGGCCGGGGATCCGGCTGTTGCCGGTGCTCCACGAGAGCGTCGATCTCGCCGCCGTGGTTCGCGCGGTGCTCGACACGCTCGAGCCGGCGGTGGTGGCCGTCGAGCTGCCGGACACGATCTCCGGGGCGGTGCGCCGCGCCGTCCGGCGACTGCCGCGCGTGTCGGCGGTGGTGTCGCAGGAGGGAGCGGAGGAGCCTCTCGTCTGGTTCTGCGCACCCGGAGACCCCTTGGCGGAGGCCCTGCGCTGGGCGGAGGAGCGGGGCGCGGCGGCCGCCTTCATCGATCCGGACATCCCTTACCGGACGAGCCACGCCGACCCGCTGCCGGACGCGCACGCGGCCTTCGTTCTCGGTCCCGAACGCTTCCTCGCGCTGGTCGCCCGGGCGCTGGCCCGGCGTCCCGCCGCCCCGGAAGACCGGGCCCGCGAGCGGGGCATGGCCTGGCGGCTTCTCCGCATCGCCGCGTCCGCCAAGGGCCTCGTGCTGGCGCTCGTGGGGGCCGCGCACGCCGAGCGGATCGCGTCGGACCTGAAGGGCCCCCTCGCGCGCCCGCTGGCCAGGACCGCCCGCCGAGAGGTCCATTGCCTGCACGTCCATCCCGACTCGCTCCCCGGCGTGCTGCGGGAAGCCCCCCTCGCCCACGCGGTCTGGGAACGGTTGCGCGGCGGCACCGTCCCGGCGGCTCCTCCGGTCGACCGGGTCGCGGCCCGGCCGCTCACGCTGGTCCGGGGCGGCTTCCGGGTCCTGGCGGGGGGCCGGACGCCCGGCGCCGAGGACTCCCGCCGGCGCCTCCTCGTCGACGCCGCGGCGGCGGCCGCCGCCCGCCCCCTGGGGCGCGGCTTCGCGCTCGACCGGATGCTCCTGGGAGCGTTCCTGTGGAAGGTCGCCGCGCGGTCCTACGAGCGCCGCGCCGGCGAGACGGTCCGGACGTGGCAGCGGCGCCTCTTCTTCGACTTCGCGCGCCGGTACGCGCGGGTGGAGGGCCTGTTGGTCCCCGGCCTGTACGAATGGACGGTCGCCGCTCGCGGTGTGGCCGACGACAATCTGGCTTGGGAGCTCTACGACGCGGCCCGCACGTATCCGTGGCAGGACAGCGAGGCCGAACTGCCGACGGCCCGGGTCGAAGGCGGCCTTCTCGACCTGGGAACGCGGAAGGTGCGGTTCCGCAGGCGGTTCTTCCGGGTCAAGGACCGGCCGGTGAGGCTTCCGGTTCGACGGCGCCCGGAAGCCGACAACCCCGCGCGGTGGCTCGAAGCCTTCGACGACGCCGACATCTGCTCCTTCCCGCCGGAGGATCTCGTCATCGAGGACTACGGCCGCTTTCTCCGGCGGAAGGCGGTCGCGATCCTGTCGGCCGAGCGCGCCCGGGTGGAACCGTTCTCGACCAGCCTGCTCGACGGCATCGATATCCGGGAGACGATGCGGAGGTTCCACGAGGGGAAGGTCTGGGTGCGCGAGCTGCTGCGCGTGCCGGGCGGCGCGGGCTCCGTGGTCGTGATCTTCGATCGCGACCGCGACGACACCCGCTTCCCCTTGCGCATGACCTGGCTCGGAGAGAGCGAACAGGAGTCCGACATGGCCTTCTACGCCACGGACCCGACGCAGCACGTGGTGGGGCCGGGGATCATGCGCGCGACCTACGGCGGGTTCCTGATGACCATGCCCCCGGGCCGGCTGTTCGACGTTTGGATCGATCCCGATTACGCGGCGGCGCGGGAGAAGGCGGAGGTCCTGATCATGGCCGCCGTCGACTACAGCCGGGAGAAGCTCGTCGTCCACGTCGCCGAAAGGCCGCCCGCGGAACGCCTCCGTGCCTACGCGGCCTCCCAGGGCAAGCGCATCGTGCACATTCCACTGGCCTCGCTCTCTCCGGTCACCCTGAGGAAGATCCGCGTGGTCCATCTGCTCGCGGGACGGGACAAGAGGCGGATCGCCCGCGACTACATCTGGTGACGCTCCGCGCCCCGCGACGCGCTCAGATCCGGATGGAGCGCCGGCCGAGAAGATCGAGCCGGGTGCCGCGCACCTCGTCCGGCGGGAGGACCCGCCCGTCCCGGGTGCGGAAGCGCACCGCGTCCGCCGGGCACTGCACGATGCACGCGCCGCACCAAAGGCACCGTTCCGGGCGCTCCCGCACGGCCTTCCGGCGGCGCCCATCCATCCGGAGGACGCCCCGCGGGCACACGAGCAGGCACTCGCCTCCTCCGGTGCAGCGGTCCGGGAGGAGCTCGACGTCGAGGCCCTTCCGGAACCGGTTGACGGTACTCGGCATGAGGGGGGTCGTCCCGGCCAGGTCGATCGACAACACGGCCATGGCGGCCCCGAGGACGAGCAGCAGCACGACGGCTCCGCCGGGCGATGCCGCGCCCGCCAGCGCGAGCATCCCTTCCCCCGCGACGGTTCCGGCCAGCGCGGCACCGGCGTACACCACCGCGCCGGACGCCCCTTGCACCGGCAGGCGTCCCGCCGCGAGGAACAGCGCTCCCACCAGGACCGGAACCAGCAGCGCCGCCGCCAGCCCGACCGGCCAGCCCCCTGCCAGGCCGGCGACCGGCCCCGCGATCGCCGTCATCGGACCCGCCCACACGGCCGCCATCTCGAGGCGATCGGCGGGGGAAAAGCGCACCTCCCGCTCCTCGCGAGTCGCCCGCAGCCCCCGTCCGAGGAACGCCGGGAGATCCTCGGCCCGGACCGGCCCCCAGACGACCTTCCAGCCGGTCGCCTCGGCCACCTTCCGGCGCTCCACCCCGGGGGCCGCCAGTTGCGGGAGGACGATCCGGCGGTGGCGGACCTTCTCGTCGAGGCGGGCCGCCCGGATCGCGGTAATGACGTCGTGGTGGGTGAGGTGGCCTCCGCCGGCGGCGCACCACACGTTGATGCCCCGGCTGTCGGCGACGAGCAGCCAGGCGTCGACGCCGCGAAGGGCGCGCAGCACGCGGCGGACGGTGAGCGTGTAGTTGCCGGTCAGGAGCACGGGGGAGTCGGGCCCGGGCCGGCCCACCGCGAGCAGGCCGGTCGGCGCGCGGTGCGGGAACATGCGCAGCACGGTGTCCCGCAGCGATCCCGCCAGCTCCCGGAGCCGGGCGCGTCGGCTCACCGCTCCTCCCGGCGTGCGGCGAGGATCGCCAGCCCTCCGCGCCGCTCTCTCCGCTCGATGGCGAACCCCGCCGCGCCGAGTTCGGCCTCGAGGTCGGCGATCGGCCGCGACGCCGCGGCGCAGGCCAGGCGCGTCGCTGCGGCCAAGGGGGCGCGGGCCAACCGGTAGAGGACCCGTCGCGGCCCGGGACGGGGAAGCACCTCGTCCGCCACCACCAGGCGGCCTCCCGGGCGGAGCAGGCCGTGCACGACGCCGAGGACATAACCGCGCTCGGGCGGCTCCATCTCGCTCAGGCAAAGGCAGGAAACGGCCGCGTCGAAGCTCGCGGGGGAGAACCGCTGCGCCAGCTCCCCGGCGCCGGCCTCGACGAACCGGACGCGCCCGCCCCGCGCTCGGTCCTGGAGCTTGTTCCGCGCCACCGCCAGGAGGAGGGGGTCGTGATCGACGGCGATCACCTCCGCACCCCGGGCCGCGCAGGCGAGGCTCAGCTCCCCCGTGCCGCATCCGAGGTCGAGCAACCGGACGCCCGGCGCTGCGGCGAGAGAGGCGACCCTCAGGCGCACGCCGTCGATCCGACCGAGAGTCAGGACCCGGAGGCCGATGTCGTACCGCCTCGGCGACGCCTCGAACAGGCGCATCAGCACGTAGGTGCTCACCGGGGGTCTCCTTCCCGTCACCCGCCTGCCCGAAGGATAACCCCCTCCGGGACCAAGGGGGTCAAGGCGGGCGCCTCGCGGCCGATGAGGCCCCCGGAGGAGAGTTCCGCGGAGGAGAGCCCCATGAACGTGTCCCTGGACGCCCTGACGCCGCAGGCGAACCCGATCGCGCCTGCCCCGGCGGCCGATCCGGCCAGCCGCCCTGTCTCCGAGCCCCGCACGACGATCCCGGAGAGCCCCGGATCGACGCCGGCTCCGGCGGCCCCCTCACTGGAGCTCGAGACGGCTCTGGACATCCGGATCCGCCTGACGTTCGCGGAAGGTTCCGGACACCTGCGCTTCAAGGCGGTCAAGAAGGCGGTGAAGGAGCTGGGCAAGGCCCTGCGCCGCCAACTCGACGAGGAGGCCCGCCGGCTCGGGCTGGGCGAGGAGGAGAGGAAGGCGCTCAAGTCGGTCGGCAAGAAGCTGGCGAAGATGCTCGAGAAGGCCGTCAAGGCGGCTTTCCGCGGCAAGGTCGAGCACGACGGCGACGAGGACGACGCGGCCCCGGCGGCGCTGGCCCGCGCCTTCCGGAAGGTCTCCGCCGCGCTCGCCGAGGCGGCCGACCGCCTGGCCCCCGAGGCGGATGCGCCCGCTGCGGAGCCGGAGGCGGCGCCGCTGCAAGCGGCCCCGGCGGAACCACTCCCGGTCGCGCCCGCGGACGGGACGCCCGCCGGCGCACCCGTCCCGGCGGCTCCGGATCCCTTCGCCGCGGCAGCATCGACGTCCGGACCGGACGAGGTTCCGGCCGAGACCCCGGCGCCTGTCGGGGATCCGTTCGCCGCTCGCCTGGGGGAACTCCTCGGGCGGTTCCTGGATCGGCTCCGGTCGCTGCTCGAGCCGGCGGTCGCGGATCGAGCGGAGACCCCCGCGCCCTCGCCGCCGGCACCGCCGGCCTACGCGTCCTTCGAGGTGGCGGTCGGCTTCTACGCGCGGGTCAGCGTCACGGGCTCCGCGTCGGCCGGAGCGGGGTTGGATCAGGCGGTGTGACGGCGTCCCGGGGTTCGGCCGGGGGCGCGGCCCCCGGCCGAGCCAGCTCGGCCCAGAGGGCGATCGTCCTTTCCACCATCGCGGGAACGCCCCATCGCTCCGCCAGGGCCTGCCGCCGCGCCGCGACCCGGGCTGCGAACGAATCCCGCCGCGCGATCACCTCGCAAAGCGCCTCGACGTACCGATCCGGATCTCCGGCGGGAACGACGAACCCGGTCTCGCCCGGCGCAACCATGTCGCGGATGTCCCCCACGTCGGCGGCGACCACCGGCGTTCCCGCCGCCAGCGCTTCGAGAACGACATTCGGGCAACCCTCCGAGTCGGAGGTGAGCACGAGGGCGTCCGCAGCGCCGAGCAGGGCGGGAACGTCGGAGCGCGGCCCGAGGCCGCGGGCGGCCGTCGCGGCGAGGTCGGGAGCCAGCCGC
>RFHH01000077.1 GCA_003696075.1 Acidobacteriota bacterium | reverse complement strand
GGTCTGCTGTGGGCAGCCGGCCGCATTTTTGTGTGGCGGGGCCGCGGCGCCCCGGCACGCGGGGTCGTCCGGGCCCGCCCCTTCGCTCGCCCTCCGGGCTCGCTCCGGGGCGGGCCCACGTTCCGTCGTCTGGTCCCAGGTCAGTGACCCGCGGACACAACCTTCAGGGTACTCCCTCGTGCTGCTGGCGCTGGAGTTAGCGCTGAGCGAGTCGGCCGCTTTGTGGCGGTCGGTGCTCGACGGTTTGATCCGGCGCGGCCTGCTGTCACCAAAGCTGCTGGTGAGCGACGGCCACGCTGTCCCGAGGTGGGCGCTGGCGGCCTGGCCGGCGGCTAAGGTGCAGCGGTGCACGCAGCACAAGCTGCGGAACCTGCTCGCGGCGTTCTTGCGGCACGCGCGTGCCGAACTGGAGCGGGACTGGAACCGCATCATCCGGGCGAAGGACGGCCTCGCGGCGAGGAAAGCGCACGACGCGTTCGCCGCCACGTGGCGGCCACTGTGTCCCGCCGTGGTAAACAGCCTCGATGAAGGGAAATTGGAGCCGCTGACGTTCTACGAGTTCCCGCGTGCCGTGCGAAGGGGCTCCGAAAGGTGAACATCTTGGAGAGCCTCGACCGGGGGTTTCGCCGGCCGAAGAAGGCTCAGAGTTCCTTCTCCGCGGAAGAATCAGCCTTGACGTTGCTATTCGCGATGGTCGCCTTCGCGGAGACTTGGCCGCGCCGGATCGCCGGTATTGAGCACTTGAAGAGCCTCGCGATGTTCGCCTCGGCGACCTCCGCGTGATCGGGTAAACCGCTCTTCCAGAGCACAGCTCTAGCTTTTCCACACGAATCGGGACGGATTCGGGTCACCGTTGCCACTTCGTGCAGTGTTTCTGTCTTCCCGTTTCCCGGGATCCTGACCACAAGTATCAGGCGGTGTTAGGCCTGTTCCACTTCCCTCAAGAAGCCGAGAACTCGGTCCATCGGCGGCGGCATGGTTCTTCTCAGCTGTTACGGTACGAGAGCGACCGCAGACCGGTTCGGTGCAGCGCAAGGCCGGCCTGGCGTCGAAGTGCCGCGAGGTGCCGTACGCTCCACCGATTCGGGCAGCCAAGGCGCGCCCACTCTGCCGTCGCTACGATGCTGGCGCTCGGCGGTACCCTACTCCGGCGATTCGGTCGTGACCTCAACCCAGCCTCGTGCGCGCCCCTCGTCTGCTCGGACACAAGGCGGCGGGGACAGCCGACGGCGGTGCAGGAACGCTCCCCGCTACCGCCGTCGTATACTGCACCCGATGCCCAAGAAACCCTGGCCCCCGCGCACCCCGGTCCCGCCCCGCGTTCCCGGGTTCATCGAGCACTGGTCTCCGAAGGTCTTCCTCGCCGTGTCGGCGGTCGCGCTGGCGGCGACATGCGTGGCGGGCTACTTCGAGCACGGGGCGCTGTGGTGCCTGGTCGTGATCGTGCCGCTGGTCGTTCTGGGGCTGGTCGACATGTTCCAGACGTCGCACGCGATCCGGCGGAATTTTCCCGTAATCGGGCACCTGCGGTACGTGCTGGAATCGCTGCGGCCGGAGATCCGCCAGTACTTCGTCGAGTCCGATCTCGAGGAGAACCCGATCAGCCGCGAGAAGCGGTCGATCGTCTACCAGCGGGCGAAGGGCGAGCTCGACACGCTGCCATTCGGCACCCGCGCCGACGTGTACCGCGTCGGGTACGAGTGGATCGCCCACTCGATGGCGCCGGTCGACGCCAGCGGGGAAGCGGAATCGTACCGGGTGGCGATCGGCGAGGGGCGGTGTGCGAAGCCGTACCGGGCGGCGCTGCTGAATGTCTCCGCGATGAGCTTCGGCTCGCTCAGCGCCAACGCGATCCTCGCGCTCAACGAGGGCGCGCGGCTCGGCGGTTTTTACCACAACACCGGCGAGGGCGGGATCAGTCCCTATCACCTGAAGCCCGGCGGCGACCTCGTGTGGCAGATCGGCACCGGCTACTTCGGCTGCCGCAAGCCGGACGGGACGTTCTGTCCGGAGTCTTTCCAGAAGGGCGCGGCGCACGAGCAGGTGCGGATGATCGAGGTGAAGCTATCCCAGGGGGCAAAGCCGGGGCACGGCGGGATCCTGCCGGGGCGAAAGGTGACCGAGGAGATCGCGCGCATCCGGCACGTGCCGGCGGGAAAGGACGTCATTTCGCCTCCGGCGCACACCGCATTCCGGACGCCGCGCGAGCTTCTCGCCTTTCTCGACGAGCTGCGGGAGCTGTCGGGCGGCAAGCCGGTCGGATTCAAGCTCTGCGTCGGGAGGCGGCGCGATTTCCTGGCCATCGTCAAGGCGATGGTCGAAACCGGCTCGCATCCCGACTTCATCACCGTCGACGGCGGCGAGGGCGGCACGGGAGCGGCGCCGCTCGAGTTCTCGAACTCGGTCGGGATGCCGCTCGCCGACGGGCTGAACTTCGTCCACAACGCTCTCGTCGGTGCCGGGCTGCGCGAGAAGGTCAAGATCATCGCCGCCGGCAAGATCACGACCGGGTTCCACGTGCTGCACAAGATCGCCCTCGGCGCCGACCTGACCAACGCCGCCCGCGCGATGATGATCGCGCTCGGCTGCATCCAGGCCCTGAAGTGCAACACGAATCAGTGCCCGGTCGGGGTGGCGACGCAGGACCCGCGGCTGATGCGCGGCCTCGTCGTGGCCGACAAGGCCCGGCGCGTGGCGAACTTCCAGCGCAAGACGGTCGAGGCGGCGTTCGAGCTGCTCGGGGCGGCGGGGCTGCGCCGGCCCGACGAACTCGGCCCGCAGCACATCTTCCGCAGGACCGCATCCGGACAGATCCGCTCGCTGGCGGAGATCCACCCGCCGCTTTCGCCCGGAGCGCTGCTCGACGGCAGCGCGCCGGAGGAGTGGCTGCGGCTGTGGGACGCCGCCGACCCGGCCTCGTTCGGCTGATCGGGTTCGCGCGGCGGCGGGCGGCGAGGCTTTCGGAGGCGACCTCCTTCGAAACCGCGTCGCTCGTCGCGGAGGTGACGGGCCGCCGCTGACCCCCCCGACGCCATTTCGCTCGAGAGCAGGCCGAACGGCATCAGGCTCCCCAGCGGCCACCCCGCGGAGGCGCGAAACGCGTTTCGGGTGCATCCCAACGGCGCCCGGGAGCATCCCCGATGGTGCGAGTCCGGCCCGAACGCCGCGAGCCGCCGGGGATTTCGACCGAAGCCGCGCGGCAGGACCGTCCCGCGCCCGCAACCGCCGGGCCGGCAACGAGTCCGGGAGGAGAGCGCACCGCCGGGAGTGCACCTCGCGACGCGCCCGCCGGCCGTGCGCTGCCGTCCCTCCGCCCCCGAGGCCGCCCGACGGCGGATGGTTCGCGACGGTGCTCGCGGTTCTGGCAGCCCGGAGATCTCGAGGTGACGACGAGTGGCTGCCTCACGGCGGGAACCGTACCGGGCGATTCGCGTCGCTTCTCTTCCCGTCGTCCCGGACGCGCGGAGCGCAGGTGTCCGGCGGCCCCGGAGTCCGTGAGGGCCGCCGAATGCCTCGCGGGGATCGGCCGAGGCCGGACCTCGGCGGATGGCGGCCCCGCTGCGGAGTTTCCCGACCGGCGGCTCGCGATCGATCGAGGCAGCCCCCGCCCCCATCCCATCGCCCGGCGCGAGCGCGCATCGCAGGGCTCACCGGTGCGGCGTCGATCATGCGAAACGCCGCGCGACTCGACGGGAGAAGGGCGCTTCGGCCCCATCTCCGCGGGAGGCGATCCGTTCGAGACCGCAACCTCCGAACTTCCGCCGACTTCGACGGGAAAGCCCAGCTTGGGGATTCACTTTCCAAGGATACGGAGGTGAATCGCCGGTGGTTCGTTGCGGCATCCAAGCCGTGACGGGGTGTCGGTTGCGCGCTCGAAGGGCTCGATGCCCGCCACATCGGGCCGAAGTCTCGTTCCGGCATCGAGTCGCGCGGCTTTTCGTACCGCAGACCCTTCATCCACCAGAAAAGCTCGTCGCCCCGGTGCGGCCGGGCCTCCGTGGCGGCAGGAAGCCTTCGGGAACGGAAGCGCTGGCGCGGCCCGCTGCGAGAGCACCCTCGGCCGCGGCGCGCCCGGAGGATCGGCGCGGGCCACGCGCCGGCGCGCTGCGCGCGGTCGGCGCCCACCGGTTATCGGCCGGGGAGTGCGGCGACGACGATCAGGTTTTCGCCCCAGCCGGCAGGGAGGATCGGCCGGGCCAGGCCCACGGCGAGCATCGTCGGCAGGCAGAACAGCGCGTACTGCGGG
>RFHH01000076.1 GCA_003696075.1 Acidobacteriota bacterium | reverse complement strand
GTGCGGCGCTGCATCGCCCCGCGGGGGATCGCACCGGCGCCGCCGGCCGGCCGCCTCGCGAAGACGGCGGCTCGACCGGGCTCGGCCCGCCCCGGCCGGTGTGCGCCGAGGGCCCTCGGCGGGCCGGGGGTGCGAAGGCCGCCCCGCAGAAAAGCCCGCCTCCCCGCGGCACCGGGAATCGGGAGGCATCGGATTCGCGGGATCGTTCGGCCGCGCGGAGCGGAGAGCCGGCGGTCGCCTCACGACGACGCCGGAGCGGCGCCGGGCTGGGCCGGCGAGGACACCGTCGAGCTCTCCGCGGCCGCGGCGGGCGCCGCCGCCCGCGCGCGCGCGCGGCGCGCGGCCCGCGCGGGCTCGAGCGGGCGCAGCAGGCGCCGCGTGATCTGGTGGAAGCGGTCCGCGGCTTGCCGCAGGTCCGGGGCGGTGCTGCGGCGGAACCCGTAGACCTCGACCCGCTTGCCCTGGAGCTTCAGCGCCCGCACCAGCGGCACGAAGTCGCCGTCGCCGGTGACCAGCACCACGACGTCGAGGTGCCTGGCGGTGGTCAGCGCGTCGAGCGCCATTTCCAGATCCCAGTTCCCCTTCATCGAGCGGTCGGGACGGATCTTCAGCGGCTTCCGCTTGACCTCGTAGGCCTTCGTCTCGAGCAGATGGATGAAGGCCGACTGGTTGATGTCGGGTGCCTCGACGAGGTAGGCGACGGCGCGAACGAGCCGCCGGCCGGCGGTGGCGGCCTCGAGCAGAGCCTCGAAGTCGAGCCGCGCGTTCTTCTCGCGCGCCCCGTAGAACATGTTCTGCACGTCGACGAAGACGCCGACCCGTGGTTTGTCCTCGCGCCGCCCGGCCGGCGGCCCGCTCTCTTCCGGCCCGGGGCGGGAGCCGTCGCGGAGTTCGGCGAGCTGCTCCATGATCGCCGCCTGCGCGGCAGCCACGCTTCGCGAGTCGGCCTCGTGCAGCGCGACGAGCTTCTCCACGAGGTCCGCCAGCCGTTCGAGGCGCCGCTCGTGGGAGCGGAGCGCTTCGCGGCGCTCCTTGTCGGTCGCCCGCAGCTTCTCGAGCTGCGCGGTCGCCCGCCGCTGTTCGGTGGTCAGCCGCCGGAGGGCGGTCGTGATCTCGCCGGTGCGCTCGCGCGCCCGCCGCTCGTTGAGTTCGTCGATCCGCCGGCGCAGGCGTCCCAGCTCGCGCTCCAGCCTCTGGCGCTCCTCCCGCGCCTCCCGGTCGCGCTGCCGCAGATCGTGCAGCTCCTGCGTCCGCCGCGAGAGCTTTTCCTCGAGCTGTGCGGCGTGCTCGAGCGTCCGGGCGAGCTGCGCTTCGAGCCGGCGGACGCGCTCCTCGAGCTCCCGCCGCTCCCGCTCCAGCTCGCGCAACCCCGCCCGCTCGGAGGCCAGCTTCGCCAGGTTCTTCGGTCGCGAGCCCGGATCCTCGCCCAGCACCACCGGGGCGACGATCTCGGCCGCGGCGCGCAGCTCCTCGGGCGCGAGGAGCGGCTTCGGAGCGCGCGCCAGGCGGTGGAGGAAGAGCGCGTCGCCGGCATCGGGCGCCCTCAGCGCCTTCGACAGGGCGGCGCGCACGGCGCGCGGATCGAGCGGGTGGTCCTCCGTCCCGACGCGCTCGTCCAGCGCCGCGAGGAAAGCCTCGCCCCGCGCCGGGTCCTCCGCGAGGAGCTCGGCGATCCGCTGCCCCCTCGCCGCGGGGGAGAGTTCGGTTCCGGATTCTCCGGTGAGGCGGGCGTAGTCGTGGGGGGAGAGCAGGCTGGCGGCCACCAGGCGCACCCCTTGCGGCCCCATCCGGTCGAAGTAGGTGTCCCAGCCTACGCGCGGCATCGCGTCCCCTCCGGCCCGGCGCCGGGGCCGGTCCCGCCGGCGGGATCATACCACGCGGGACGGTCCTTCCGGACGCGCTTCTGATGGCAAAGTACTGAAACCAAAGCCGTTACGGCTTCGGCCCGCGGCGGTGTATCCTTCCCGCCGCCCCGCCGGGCTGGAGGAGCGCCGTGATCCTCGGGATCGGCATCGACGTCACCGAGATCGGCCGTGTGGAGGAGGCGATGGCGCGGCACGGCGAGCGCTTCGAGCGGCGGATCCTCACCGACCGGGAGCGCGACTACTGCCGCCGGCACCGCTTCCCGGCGCCCCACGTGGCCGCCCGCTTCGCCGCGAAGGAGGCGGCGCTCAAGGCCCTCGGGACCGGTCTTTCGGGGGGCATCGCCTGGCGCGACGTGGAGATCGCGCGCGGCCGGACGGGGGCGCCGGCCCTCGAACTGCACGGGCGCGCGGCGGAGGTCGCGGCCGCCCTCGGCGTGACGAGGGCGCACGTGTCGCTCACCCACGGCCGCGGCGTGGCGGCGGCGGTGGTGGTGCTCGAGGGGGAGTCCCGGTGACCGGACCGCTCGGGACGCTGCGGAGAGGCGTCCGCCGGTCTCTCGTCGCCACCGCACGAGTCGCCGTGCACCACCCCAAGAGCGTCCTCATCGCGGCGGCCGTCCTCACCGCCGTCTGTCTCGGCCTCGCGGCGGGCATCGAACTTTCGACCGACGTGACCGACCTGCTGCCGGACGACCTCCCCTCCGCGCGCCGCCTGCGCGCTCTCATCGGGCGTTACGGATCGGCGGAGCCGCTGGCGATCGCGATCTCGGGGGCCGGCGGCCCGGACGTCGAGCAGCGCATCGACCTCGCCCTCGCGATCCGGGACCGCCTGGAGGAGGATCCCGACCTCGTCCCGGTCGCCGGGTTGTTCGGCGAGGATCCGTTCGCCCTGCTGGCCGGCCCGCAGGCGGAAGCGCTGTTGCTCTACCTCGAGCCGGAGGAGATCGAGAGCTTTGCCGCGAGGCTCACGCCGGCGGGGATCGATGCCGCGGTGGCCCGCAACCTCGAGCGCCTCCGGTCCCCCCTCGGCCCGCTGGCGACCCGCCTGCTCCGCGACGATCCCCTCGGACTCGTTCCGGCGGCGATGCGCCACATCGAGGCGCTGAAGGGACGCCTGCGGATCGTTCCCCGCGACGGCGTGCTGGTCACCGAGGACGACGCGTACGTGGTCCTCCTCGTCCGCCTCTCCGGCTCGACCCAGGACGTGAGGTTCGTCCGCGCGGTTCTCGACCGGCTCGAGCGCGTGGCGAGGGAGGAGCTGGATGCGGCGGGGCTGGAAGGCACGGCGGGAGTGGGCCCGGCCCCGGCCGGCGCGGCGCCGGGAGCGGTCCGCGTGGGCTTCACCGGGGCGCCCGCGATCCTCGCCGACTACAAGGCGATCCTGGCGCACGACATCCGGTCGATCTCGGGCGTCGCCTTCGTCGCCGTGATGCTCCTGTTCCTGGCCGCGTTCCGGCGTCCGCTCGGCGTGCTCATCGCCGGCGTGCCGCTCGCGGCGGGGATCGCGTGGACGCTCGGATTCGCCCGCCTGGCGATCGGCCACCTGAACGTCTTCACCGCCGGTTCGATCGCGATCCTCTGCGGGCTGGGGATCGATTTCACGATCCATCTGTACAACCGGTATCTCGAAGAAGTGCACGCCGGCCGGGACATGCTGGAGGCCTTCGAGGCGGCGCACGGGGAGACCGGCCTCGGGATCCTCGCCGCGGCCGCCACCACCGCCTGGGCGTTCCTCGCGGCCGGCCTTTCTTCCTTCCCCGGTCTGCGCGATCTCGGCAGGCTGTGCGCGGCGGGGATGGCGCTCTCCCTCGCCGCCAGCCTCCTGCTCGTGCCCGCGCTGACCGCCCTCGCCGCCCGGTGGCGTCCCGCGCGGGACCGGCCCCGCGGCCTGGCCGGCTTCGGGCTGGGCCCGCTCCTGGCGCTGGTCGTCCGGCACCCCCGCCGCGTCGTGCTGGTTGCCGCGGCCGCGACGGTGGCGCTGGCGGTGCCGGCGCTGCGCGCCCGGCTCGACGAGGATTTCCGCCGTTTCCGGCCCTCCGGGGCCCCGAGCATCCGTCTCCAGACCGAGCTGGCGAAGAGGATCGGCACGTCGCTGCAGCCGGTGCTCGCGCTGGTGCCCGGCAGCGACGAGGCGTCGCTGCTCGACCGATGCGAGCGCGTGCAGCGGGCGTTCGACCCTCTCGTCCGGGAAGAGGAGGGACCGCTGGCGGCCGTGATGAGTCCCGCCCGGCTCGTGCCGCCGCCTTCCCGCCAGCAGCGGGCGCTGGCGACCCTCCGCCGGCTCCGCGCCGGGGGACTCGATCCGGCGTCCGTCCGCGACGAGCTGCTCCGGGCGCTCCGGCGGCACGGGTTCCGGATCGACGAACACGCTGAGGCCGCCGCGGCCAGGATCGAACGGGTTCTCTCGCGAGACCGCCCGCTCACCCTCGCCGAGGCCTCGCGCGGGCCCCTCGGGCCGATGCTGGCCGACCTCCTCCTCGAGGAGGACGGGGTGCGGGAGGGGGTGGTCTCCTGCTATCCGCGTCCCGCGGTCGCCACGCGCGATCTGGTGGGCGGCCTGCGGGCCGCGCTGGCCTCGTCGGGGGTCCCCGCCACGCTCATCGGAGGCCGCGTCCTGAGCCAGGACATCAAGCCGATGGTGCTGCGGGACGGCACGCGCGCCGTCGTTCTCTCCGCGGCCGGGGTGCTGGCGATCCTCCTGCTCTCCTTCCGCCGGCCGCTGCTGGTCCTGCTGACTTTCCTGCCGCTGATCGGCGGCGTGGTCGCCTCGGTCGGGCTGATGGCGGCGTTCGGCGTCGACTTCAACCTGGTGAGCGTGTCGGTCCTCCCGCTGATCCTCGGCGTCGGCATCGACAACGGCATCCACGTGGTCCACCGCTTCCTCCACCACTCGTCCGAGGATCTCGTCGACGTGTTCCGGCACACCGGACGGGGAATCGTGATGACGTCGCTGACGACCATCGTCGGCTTCGGCGCGCTCGTGTTCGCCGACTATCCCGGACTGATCTCGAGCGGCGTCCTCGCCATCCTCGGGGTGGGGGCGACGCTCGTCACCGCCGTGACGCTGTTGCCGGCGCTTCTGGAGATCGTTCGCGTTCGGAACCGGGCGGGGCGTCCGGGAGCGGTCAGCGGGCCGCGGGGGCGGGCTGCGGGAGGGTGACGAGGCCGCGCCGGATCAGCCTCCGCAACACCCTGAGCGTCTCCACCTCGCGCGCGGGCGCGATGTCGACCACGTCGCGGATGGTCCACTGCCCGTCGAGGCGAGAGAGAAGGAAAAACTCCTCCGAGCGGAGCGGCTCGTTCACGAGATCCTCCAGGGGCCGCGCCAGGCGCGGGACGGCCTGGGGAGGGATCTCCTCGCGGTACACCTTCTCGATGAACGCCTTCTCCGCCTTTTCCCGCAGCTTCGTCAGCTCCGGATCCTGCGGAATCTCGTCTTCACCGAGCAGCGCCAGCGCCGACTCCGGATCGCCCTTCGACAGCCGCTCCTCCGCGGCGGCGATGCGTGCGGGACCGGACAGGCCCGCCAGCTCGGCGTCCGGCGCCTCCTTCGAGATCAGCATCAGCGGCGGACCCTCGAGATCCACCACCTCCACCAGGCCGAGGCGGTGCGCTTCGTAGAGGAACTTCATCACCGGAAACCGGCTGGCGTGGATCTGGAAGGCGATCTCGTCGATCGTCCGCTTGCCGTCGATCGTTTCGAGGATGCGGCGCGCGAGCGGGTGCTGGAGGATCTGCTCGGGCGGCGCAGCGTCGGTGCGCGCGAGGATGACGCGGCCGTCCGGAAAGACGCTGCGGATGCGCTGCATCTCGTCATGGCGGTGCACTCCCCGCAGCAGCACGTGGTCGACCGGCAGCGAGATCAGCACCACGCGCGGCCCCGGCCGCGCCCCCGGCTCGAAGTGGAACTCCGCCTCGTCCCATTCGAACAGCGAATAGACGATCTCCTCCGTCCGCTCGGCGAGCGCCCGGAGCAAATCGTCCCTGTCGACGAAGCCGAGACGCACCAGGACCTGCCCGAGGAACTCTTCTGGATCCTGGCGCGCGAGAAGCGCCGCCCGGAGCTGCTCCTCCGTCAGCTTGCCGCGGGCCACGAGCGTGTGCCCCAGCATCTCCGTGGGCAGGTTGGAGGCGGCTCCGACGATCACCCCGTCCTGGAAGTAGACCTCCTTGACGGTGGAGCGACGGCGGAAGTCGAAACGTCCGGTCTGCTGCGAGGAGGCGGCCCACTGCAGCAGGTCGGCGAGGTTCATCGTCGCCGTCGATCCGGAAAGGCTCATCTCTCTCCCGGTCCTCGCTCCGCGCGCACGCCCCCCGGGGTCGGCTCCGGTGGAGCGGTCACGGCAACGTTAGGTTCGGCCCGGGCGGCCCGGCAACGCGCGGGCGGATCCGCGCCGGTCCGCACCTCTCCGCTCCGGGCACGGCCCGCCGCCGATGTCTCCCCGCCGCAAGGCGGGAGCCTCCGATTGCCCGCCGCGGGGGGAGCGCCGCACATTGGAGGCGGGCGGGGCCGGCGAGCCCGCCGCCCGAGGAGGCGCCATGGCAGCCCCGGAAGGCCCGGCCGCGGTCGAGGAGCGGTTCGGCGCCCCCCAGTTGCGGATTCCCAAAGAGCGCGTGCCGGTGCGGGTTCTCCTCGACGGCGGGGAGCGGATTGCCGGAGACCTGTTCGTCTCGCGGTCCGCCGCGCGCCACCTCGGCCGGGAGAGGGTCGCCGACCTGCTCCGCGGCGGCGAGCGGTTCCTTCCCTTCCGCGGCGAGAGCGGACCGGAGCTGCTGGGCCGCGACAGGATCGTCGCCGTCGAGGTTCGATCGGCGGGGGAAGCCGGGATCGATCCTCCGGACGCCGGGGAGCGCGAGTGCCCCGTGCGGGTCGAGCTCGCCGGCGTGCCCGCGGCGCGCGCGACCTACGAGGGCGTTCTCCGGGTCGCCATGCCGGCCGGGCGGGAGCGGCCGGTGGACGTCCTGAACACCGACGACCCGTGGATCGGCCTGGTGACCTCCGAGGGGGCGGTGCTCGTGTCCAAGCGCTACGTCCGCCGAGTGGTCACCGGCGGATGAACGGGACGCGGTCGCCGGGGCGGACCCCCAGCCGGGTGTCGGCCCGGCCTTCGCGCACCGCCGCCTCGAGGTAACCCGACGAGCCCCACAGCAGGCACAGCTGCCCCCGGGCCGCCTCGCCGTAAGTGCGCACGAAAGGTGCCGGCCCGTCCGCGGACTCCGGATGGATCGGAGGCGAGAAAAGCCCCGGCCAGATTCTGGCCGCGTCCGCCCGCGTGAGCCCGAAGGCGACGTTTCCGAAGCGGTCGACGTGGAGCACGGGGAGCACCAAGCGGCCGTCCGGGCGCTCCTCCGGTTCGCAACCGGGAAGGCGGATCCAGTCGGGGCAGGGGGGACCGACATCCTCCAGCGGCAGGCCGCAGGCGAGAGCCGCCGCGACCGGCGCGAAGAGATCCCGCCCGTGGAAGGTCGGGTGGGGCCGCGGAGCCGCCAGCGCCGCCGCCGCCACCTCCCGGACCTCGACTGGGCCGCCGGCCCGCCGGGCGGCCAGGGTGAGCAGGCCGTTGTCGGGGGCGACGAACAGATGCCCGCCGGCCGCCATCGCCAGCGCCCGCCGTGCGGTGCCCACCCCGGGATCGACCACCGCCAGGTGCACGGTGCCGCGCGGAAAGGAGAACGCCGCCGCGGCGAGGACGAACGCCCCCTCGCGGACGTCGTGGGCCGCCACCTCGTGCGAGATCTCGCAGAGCGTCGCCTCGGGCGCGCGGGAGAGCAGCACGCCCGCCACCTCCCCGGCGTACGGGCCTTCGCGGCCGAAATCGGTCAGCAGCGTGATCACGCGGCGCCGCATGGCGGGGATGAGACACCGTGCCGGCCGGGCCGGCAACCGCCGTTTGACCGGCCGTCCCGGCGCTCGCATCATCGTCCGCCCCGCCGCCCCC
>RFHH01000075.1 GCA_003696075.1 Acidobacteriota bacterium | reverse complement strand
TTTGTCTGCGATCGAGTTGCGCTGCGTTTCGCACCGCCGGGGGAGCACCTCCCATGGACTGGCCAGGCTCACCGCGTCCACCCCGGCGGTCCCCGCGCGCCTTCTCCCGGCGGATCTCGGCCTTCCTTCGACGCGGGGTTGCGCTGCTACTACATCTGTGGTAGCATGACTACAGCTATGAGAAAAAACAGCGAAAGGCCTCCTCTTTCCAAGTCCGAATGGGCCTTGATGAACCTCTGCTGGAAGCGCGGCCGGGCGACCGCCCGCCAGATCTACGAGGACTCCCTCGCCCGCCGGCGGCGCGATTACCGGACCGTGAAGACGATGCTCGACCGCATCGCGGCCAAAGGCTACCTCAAGGTCGAAAAGCTGGGACCGCTGTGCCTGTACACCCCGGTCGTCTCGCGCCGCGAGGCGACCTCCAGGGCGATCCGCGAGTTCATCGACGTGGTTCTCGACCGGACCCTGGCTCCCCTGTTCCTTCACCTCGCCGAAGAGGAGGATCTCGACGAGGAGGAGCTCGCCGCGCTCCGGCGGCTGATCGAAAAGGAGGAGCGATCATGAACGCCGGCGAATCGCTGCTGAGCGGTGTGGCCCGGCTCGCGTGGCGCGCGGGAATCGAACTCTCGGCACAGGCGGCGATCGCGATCGCGCTCGTGCTGCTCGCCGCGCTCGCGCTGCGCCGCGCCGCCCCGCGGGTCCGGTACGCCCTTTGGCTGGTGGTGCTCCTGCGCCTCGCGTTGCCCCTTCCCCTCTCCTCGCCCCTCGGGTTGCTCACCCGCGGTTCGCAGCCCCCCGGGCCGGCACCGGCCGCCCCGGCCCTCCAGGTGACCGCCGTTTCCCGCCCCGCGGTGCCCGGGGACGCCGCTCCGGAAACGCGCGACCGCGGCGGAGTCGAACCGCTTCCCCTCGCCGGCCTCGCGATCTGGGCGGCGGGCGCCTCGTTCCTGGCCGCCCTCGCCCTCGTCCGGTCCGCCGGAACCCGGCGCGCCATCCGGCGAGCCGCGCGTCCCCCTGGAGCCCTCCGGGACGAACTGGCGGCGCTCGCGCGAAACGTCGGCCTGAAGCGGCTCCCCGAGGTCCGCGTGGTCGGCGCCGCCGACGGACTTTCCGCTCCCGCCGTGTTCGGCCTCGTGCGCCCGGTCGTGCTGCTGCCGGCGGCGACGGGAACGCTGTGGACCGCGGAGGAGCGGCGGGCGGTCCTGATGCACGAACTGGTCCACCTTCGCCGGCTCGATCACCTCGTCCACGCCGTGCAGGCGTTCGTCCGCTGCATCTACTTCTTCCACCCGCTCGTCTGGCTGCTCAACGCACGCCTCGCGGTCGAACGCGAGCTCGCTTGCGACGACGAGGTCGTCGGCCGGACGGGACGGCCCCGCGCGTATGCGCGAGCCCTCCTGCGGCTCGCGGAGAACCGCCGCACGCCGGCGCTCGCGGTCGCCGGCGTCGGCATGGCGGAGCGGCCCCTCTCGCTCCCCAGGAGGCTCGAACGCATGACCGACGGAAGACTCTTCTCCAGCGCGGGGCGGGTGCGGCGCAGCGCCGCCGTGGCGGCGGCCGTGCTCTTCGCCCTCGCCTCCATCGCCGCGGCGACGAGCCGCACCGGAAGCGGCCCGCGCCTCGTGTCCGCCTCGGATCCCCTGATCGACACCGAGATCCTCTACGCCCGCGCCGCCTCCCCCGGCTCCCCCGCGGAGCCGGCGCAAGGCGAAATCCGCTGGGGCCGGCAGATCGCCGCGGGCCCCCCGCCCGACGGCCGAGCCCTGCGCGATTTCGATCGCGACATCCTGTTCCGCGTGCGGGTCGACCGCGAGGGACGGGTCCGGGAGGTCGAACGCCTTCGGGGCGCCGAACCGGAGATCGACCGGAGCTACCGCCGCTACGTGCGCTCCTTTCGGTTCGAGCCCGCGACGCTCGATGGCGAGCCGGTGGAAGCGACGATGCTGATCCGCTTCGCGCCCGCTCGCCGTCCCGGGTCGTCCGCGCCGGTGATGCCGGGAACGGAAGGCGTGAGCGGGCCCTGGCTGGATCGCAAGATCGAACCGGTCTACCCGAAGAAGGCGCGGGACGCGGGGATCGGGGGGAAGGTCATCCTGCGGTGCACCGTCGATCGCGACGGATGGACCCGCGAGATCGAGGTGCTTCGCGCACCGGAGACCGATCCCGGCTTCACCGAAGCGGCGATCGCGGCCGTTTCCGGCTGGCGCTACCGGCCGGCGCTCTTGGATGGTGCGCCGGTCGAATCCCGGATGACCATCGCCGTTTCGTTCACGCTCTCGGGCGAGAAGGAATCGGCGGCCGGCGAGCTGTGATCGCGCGGGGCACGGGCGGCCGCCGGGCCGGAGGGGCGGCCCGCGGCCGCCGCCTCTTCCGAGACGCGTGACCGGCGCGGCCGGCCGAGGGGATCGCCGCTTTTTGCGAACCGAAGCGCCTCCCGGCATGCGCCGGGGCCCGACCGCGCATCGTAAGGTCCGGTTCGATCGCGCGTTCCCGCGGTTGGGCAGGGACGGGCCGATCGCCGCGGTCCGCGCGACTCGACGAACGCCGAGAACGGAGCCCGGTCCATCCCTGCGCCCGCCCCCGGCGGCACGCCGCCACCGGGGTCGGTCATGCCCTGGTCTCCGAGCGGGCGCGTGCGATACTGGCGTTCCGCCACGGAGAAGCGCGGCATGAGCGATCCCGCTTTTCGTCCCCCCCGCCGCACCTTGCTCGGCCCGGGTCCGAGCGGAGTTCTCCCCGAGGCGCTGGAAGCCCTCGCGCTCCCGGCGCTAGGGCACCTCGACCCGGATTTCCTCGAGCTCGCCGGCCGCGTCCGCGATCTCCTGCGCCCGCTCTTCGGCACGGAAAACGAGCTGACCTTCGCCGTGTCGGGAACCGGCACGGCGGGAATGGAGTGCTGCCTTCTCAACCTGCTCGAGCCGGGCGATCGCGCCGTGGTCGGCGTGCACGGCTACTTCGGCCGCCGGATGGCCGACATCGCCTGGCGCGCGGGTGCGGAAGTGTTCGAGGTCTCCTCCCCGTGGGGCGAGCCGCTCGACGCCGCCGCGATGGCGGAGGTGATCGCCGAGCGCAGGCCGAAGCTCGTCGCTTTCGTGCACGCGGAGACCTCGACCGGGGTGTTGCAGGATCCCGCTCCGATCGCCCGCGCGGCGCGGGAAGCCGGCGCGCTCGTCGTCCTCGACTGCGTGACCTCGCTCGGAGGACTGCCCCTCGCGATCGACGAGTGGGGGATCGACGCCGCCTACGCGGCCTCCCAGAAGTGCCTCGGGGCTCCGTCCGGCCTGGCGCCCGTGACCTTCGGCCCGCGAGCGCTCGAAGCCTACTTCGAGCGCAAGACGGCCCCCCGCAGCTTCTATCTCGACCTGGGCCCGCTGCGCCACTACTGGGACCCGCCGCACGGCTATCACCACACGGCGAGCAGTCACCTCTTCTACGCCCTCCACGCGGCGCTCCAGGCGGTTCACGCCGAGGGGATCGCCGCCCGCGCGGCACGACTCGAACGCCTGCACCGGGGTCTCGTCGCCGGGCTGGAGGCGCTCGGCCTCGAGATCCCGGTCGCCAGGGAACACCGCCTTCCCATGCTGACCCCGGTGCTGGTCCCCGAGGGGATCGACGAGCGGGACGTGCGCGCCGAGCTGCTCTCCCGCCACGGCATCGAGATCGGCGGGGGACTCGGCAACCTCGCCGGCCGCGCCTGGCGGATCGGGTTGATGGGCGCCTCCGCTTGCGAGCGCGCCGTCGTCGAACTGCTCGACGCCCTGGACGGGGCGCTCGCGGCACGACTCGGGCGGCCGCGCCGGGGCGCCGCCGACGCGGCCCGCGCCCGCCTCGGTTGAGCGATGGCGCGCGCCTCGGCGGCACCGGGGAGAGATCGATGACGGCGGGCGGCGGCGAGGCCCGGCGGCGGGTCCTCGGCCAGGTCGTCGCCGGCGACCAGATGCGCCCGATGCCGGGCGGCGCTCTCCTCGTCGAGCCGCGCGATGTCGAGCAGATGGGCCGCGTCGTGGCACTGGCGCACGAGCACGGCTGGACGGTGCTGCCGCGCGGCGGCGGCACCTCGTCGGGACGTGCGGCCGGGGCGGGACGGCCGGACATCGTCGTCAGCACCGCGCGGCTCGACCGTCTGCTGTTCCACGATCCCGCCCGGATGGTCGCCACCGCCGAATGCGGCATCCCGGTGCGCGAGCTGCAGCGGCAGCTCCGCGCGAGGAAGCAGTTCCTGCCGCTCGACCCGCCGCTGCCGCCGGCAGCCACGCTCGGCGGACTGCTGGCCACCAACGCGTTCGGGCCGCGCCGCATCCGCTACGGAACCGCACGCGACTGGGTGCTGGGCACCGAACTCGTGCGGTTCGACGGCGAGCGGCTGCCGGCCGGAGCCCCCGCGGCGGGCAACGCCAGCGGTTACGACCTGAGCCAACTGTACGTCGGCGCCTGGGGTTCGCTCGGCATCCTGGCCCGCGTGCATCTCAAGCTCGCTCCCTGGCCGCCCGCGGCGGGACTCCTGTGCGTGTCCCCGCTCGAGCGCGAGCCGGCGGCAGCGCTGGTGGCGCGGCTGCTCGGCCGGCCGCTCCCGCTCACTGCCGCGCTGTTCCGCTCCCGGGCTCTCGATGCGCCGGGGGAGCTGCTGCTCCTTTTCGAGGGTCTGCCCGAGCTGATCGAGCGCCAGGTCGACGCGGCGGCGGCATGGTTGCGCCAGGAGGGGGCTCCCCACCCGCCCCGTTCCTCCGCCGGTTCCTCGGCCCGTCGGGAGATCGGCGAGGCGATCGCCGGGATCGCCGAGCCGCCACCGGCGCTCCGCCTCCGGCTGAACTACGCCCCGGGCGACTACGCACCGCTGATCGCGGAGCTGGCGACCGCGGATCTGGGCGCGGCCGCCGAGGTCTCGCTGCCGGGGTCGGGGGTGACGTGGCTCGTGTGGAGGTCGGTGGACGGCGCTCGCGAGGAGGAACTCCTGCGGCGCGCCGGCGAGATCGTCGCCGTCCGGGAGGGATGGGCCATGGTCGACCGCCGCCCACCGGAGCGGCCCTGGCGGGGGCCGGCGGTGGTTCCCGCGCCGGAGTCGCTCGAGCTGATGCGGCGGCTGCGCCGCGCGCTCGATCCGGCCGGTACATTTCCCGATCCACCCTTCCTCGAGGGAACGTGAACGCAGAAGGAGGACCGCCGATGGGAACCGGTACCGTCAAGCTCGTCTTCGCCGCGGCCGCGATTCTCGTCGCTCCGGCGCCCGCCATCGCCGGCGGCGAGCCGGCGGCCGATCTCGCGGGAACCTGGTCCGGGGCGCTCGACGTGGGAGGCGTCCGGCTGCGGCTCGTGCTCCACCTGGAGCGCACTCCCGAGGGTGGTTACACGGGCACGATGGACAGCCTGGACCAGGGGGCGAACGGCCTGGAGCTGGCCGCGGTCACCCTCGACGGCAGCGAGTTCTCGTTCACCGTCCCGGTCGCCTCGGCCCGCTACGAGGGCCGGCTCTCGGAGGACGCCCGGAGGATCGAGGGGCGCTGGCTGCAGAGCGGGCTCGAGCTGCCGCTCGCCTTCGAACGCTCCGAGGAGCCCCCGAAGCTCTCGCGACCGCAAGAGCCCCGCCCCCCTTACCCCTACCGCACGGCCGACGTCCGGTTCCCGAGTTCGGAGGGGGTCACGCTGGCCGGGACGCTGACACTGCCGCCGGGAGAAGGACCCCACCCCGCGGCGGTGCTGCTGAGCGGATCCGGCCCGCAGGACCGGGACGAGACCGTTTTCGGCCACCGGCCCTTCCTCGTCCTGTCGGACGCTCTGACCCGCCGCGGCATCGCGGTGCTGCGGTTCGACGACCGGGGCGTGGGTGCGAGCACGGGCGATTTCGCCGCGGCGACTTCGGAGGATTTCGCGAGGGACGCCGCGGCGGCGGTGGCGTTCCTTCGGGGGCAGAAGACGATCGACCCCGCCCGGATCGGGCTGGTCGGGCACAGCGAGGGAGCCCTCGTCGCCGCCATGACCGCTGCGGAGCGAGAGGACGTCGCGTTCGTGGTGCTGATCGCCGGCCCGGGCGTGACCGGCGCCGATCTCCTGGTGGAGCAAACGGCGAGGCTCGCCGCGGCGGCCGGGGCCGCCCCGGAGGAGGTGGACAAGGCGCGCGCCTTCGAGCGCGAGGCGGTCGATCTCGTCCTCGGCGCCCGGGGAACCGACGCCGCCGCGGCGCGGGAGCGCCTCGCCTCCCTGCTGGCCGAGCGCCTCGCCGAAATGCCCCCCGACCAGCGCCGGGCGATGGGCCTTCCGGAGCACGGCGCCACCGAGGGGGCGATCCGGCGTTTCGCGGAAGCGCAGGCGGCTCAGCTCTTCTCCCCCTGGTTCCGTTTCTTCCTCGCCTACGATCCCGCGAGCGATTTGAAGAAGATCCGCTGCCCCGTTCTCGCGGTCTCGGGGGAGCTCGACCTCCAGGTGCCGCCCGACCAGAATCTGCCGGCGATCGCCGCCGCGCTCGCAGAAGCGCCGGCGGACGACTGGACGGTCGCCCAACTCCCGGGTCTGAATCACCTGCTTCAAACGGCCGCGACCGGTTCCCCTGCCGAGTACTCCCGGATCGAGGAAACGATCTCCCCGACCGCCCTCGACGTGATCGGCGGGTGGATCGCGCGGCACACCGCCGCCGGTGACGGGAGCTGAGGGTCCCGGGCGATCATCGAAAGGCCCCCTCCCGCCCGGAAGCGGCCCGCCGTGCGGCGCGCCCGCACCCGCCGCCGGAGAGCGGCGTGCTAGCCTGCGCCGCGGTGCGGCCCGGAACCCCGCGATCCCGGCGGCCGCGCGCCGGGGCGAGCAACTGAGGAATGCGGTCCATGTACGCGAATCTGCTCCAGGCTCTGGCGGTGTTCGGGCTGTTCTTCGCCGCCAGCGTCCTTCTCGACAGATTCCTCAAGAAGATCTCGGCGCGCTTCGACGCCGCCGCGTCCGAGCTCTTCCGCCTGATGTCGAACTCGCAGAAGGCCGTTCTGCTGTTCATCGGGCTGATCCTCGCCCTGTCGAGGATCGGCTTCGATGTCGCGGGGGTGGCGACCGGATTGGGGCTCACGGGGTTCGCGCTCGGGTTCGCTCTCAAGGACGCGATCTCCAATCTGGTCGCCGGAATCATGATCACCCTCTACAAACCGATCCGGCTCGGGCAGCGGATCGAGCTGGCGGGTTCTAAGGGCGAGGTTCTCGACATCAATCTCCGCTACATCACCCTTCGCGGCGATGGCGCCACCCATCTGATCCCGAACTCGCTCCTCCTGAGCACCAAGGTGACGATCCTGGCCGAGCCTCCGGAGGAGCGGACGTCCGCGGACGGTCCCGCCGCCCCGGAGGACTAGGGCCGCTCCCGTCGACGCCGCCGCGCGGCCCGGCTCCGGGGCCGCCGCCCGGGACCCGGGCGGCTCCCCGGCTCACGTGCTCCGGAGGATCGACAGCACCGCGTCGACGAACCGATCGACCTCCTCCAGCGTCGAATACACGTGCGGACTGACGCGGACCCCCTGCACCTCGGGATGATCGATCGTCGCCGTCAGGATGCGGTGCTCCTGCCAGAGGCGCCGTCCCAGCTCGGCGGAATCGATGCCGTCGACGGAGAAGGTCGCGATGCCGCAGGAAAAGCGCGGATCGAGGCTGGTGTGGAGCCGGACGCGGTCGCTCGCATCGATCAGGGCCCTCGCCCAGCGGTCCCTGAGGTAGCGGAGCCGCTCCGCCTTCCGAAGCGGCCCGATCGTCTCGTGAAAGGTCAAGGCCTCGGCCACCGCGAGGGTGTTGGCCGCCGGATGCGTGCCGATCTCCTCGAACTTCCGGATGTCGTCCCGCTGCTTCGCGTCCGCCGCCATCAGCGGCCAGAGCGCCGGGATGCGCTCGCGGCGGACGTAGAGCAGACCGCTGCCGATGGGCGCGCAAAGCCACTTGTGCAGACTGGTGGCGAAGTAGTCGCACCCGAGTTCGTCGCGCGTGAAGGGGAAGTGAGCGAAGGAATGCGCGCCGTCGACGATCACCGGCACGCCGTGCCGGCGCCCCATCTCGACGATCGCGCGCACCGGAAGGATCTGCCCGGTGAGGTTGATCACGTGGCAGACGAGGATGGCGCGCGTCTTCTCGGTGACCGCCGCCTCCAGGCGGCGGACGAAGGCCTGCGGGTCTTCCGACGGCACCGGAACCGGCACCTGCCGGAGGGCGATCCCCTCGCGCCGCTCCCGCTGACGGAACGTGTTGAGCATCCTCGGGTAATCCTGCGTGGTCGTCAGCACCTCGTCGCCACGGGCGAGATCGAGACCGAACTGGCAGATCTGCAGTCCTTCCGACGCGTTGCGGGTGAGGGCGACCTCCTCCGGATCGCAACCGAAAAAGCGCGCCAGCCGCTCGCGCACCGCCTCGCGCCGCGGCTCGAGCACCCGCCACATGTTGTAGGCGGGGGCGGCGTTCGAGAAATCGAGGTGTCGCTTCATCGCCCGCTGCACCGTCACGGGCGGCGGGCTGACCCCTCCGTTGTTGAAGTTGACGAGAGTCCGGTCCACGGAGTAGGCCTGCTGAACGATGCGCCAATAGCTCTCGTCGCGCGCGACCTCCCGAGCCCGGTCGAGGGACTCGGCCGGATCCGGAGCCGCACCCGTCAACTCGGCCAGGGCGCGAGCGGCGCCCTCCCCGGCGAGAGCCGCCGGTAGCAGGCCGAGCACGGCGGGAGCCGCCACCGTTCGAACGAACGTCCTGCGAGAGACCATCGCCACCTCCCGGGGACTCACCCGCCCCCAGGATCTCACAATCCCCGGGCGATCAGCGCGCGCGGCGCGCGAGGCTCTCGAGCCAAGGGTCGTCGGGCGCTCGCTCCGCGAGGCGCTCGACGAGCCGGCGGGCCTCGTCGGCCCGACCGGACCGGCGGAGGAGCTCGAAAAGCGGCTCGGCGGCGGGGGCGTAAGTGGGCCGGATCGAAAGCGCCCGCTCCCAGGCCGCGACCGCTGCCTGCGTGTCGCCCAGAGCGCTCCGCGCGCGGCCGAGAAGGGCGAGAGCCGCCGCATCGTCCGGCGCGCTCGCCAGGTACCGCTCGAGGATGGCCGCGGCCTCCGCGGGACGGTCCGCCGCCAGGAGAGCTTTGGCCATCTCGACCTCCGCGCCGGCCAGACCGGGATGGCGCCGCCGGACCCGCTCCCAGAGCGCGACCGCCTCCGCGGCGCGGCCGCGGCGCACGAGGAAGTCCGCCTCGAAGCTGCAGGCGAGCAGGAAATCGGGGTGCCGCCGGCGCAGCTCGGCGTACGCAGCCTCCGCGGCCGCCGGGTCTCCCGCGCGATCGCGCGCCACCGCGAGCTTCAGGAGGAACTGCGGATTGTCCGGTTCCTCCTGATGCAGCCGCTCCAGGAGGGCGCGGCCGGCGGCGAACTGGCCCGCCTTGAGCAGCTCCTGGGCGCGGAGGAACCGCTCGTGGTCCAGCAGGGCGTCGCGCGGAGACCGTCCCCCGGGCTCGGGGAGAGGGCTCGGGCCAGCCGGCCCCCCTCCCGCGTAGCCGAGCGACTCCAGCAGCGGGGAGCCGGCGCTTCCCGCGCGCGCGGCATTCGGGGTTCCCTCGGACCCCGCGAGGCGCGCCGCGGCCGCCCGGAACGACGCGAGCAACCGCGCGGTCCGCTCCGGGGCCTCGGGGGCGAGGTCGTGGCGCTCGCCGGGATCGCGGGAGAGGTCGTACAGCTCCGGCCGCGGCCCATCCACGATCTTCACGTCCCCCTGGCGGCCGGCATACAGGGGGGACCAACCGAACTCCTCGAAGGGCTGCAGCGCCTCGGCATAGATCCAGCGCGGCCGACTCGGGGCCGGGGCGAGGAGGTCCCGCCCCTGAACGGGCGTCTCTCCGGGAGGCAGCCCCAGCAGAGCGAGCACCGTCGGGACGATGTCGACCACACTGGCGGGGGCGCGCAGCCTCGTCCCCGCCGCGATCGTACCGGGCGCGACGAGGATGAGCGGCACCCGGACCGTTTCCTCGTAGAGGAGAAAACCGTGCTCCTTCTCCCCGTGGGTCCCGAGCCCTTCTCCGTGGTCGGCCACCACGACCAGGAGGGTCCGGGACCCCCGCCCGCCGGCCCCGACGGATCGGGCGAGGCGGCCGACCAGACGGTCGACCAGCTCCACCTCGGCGCTGTAGGGGTCTCCCGGATGCCGCGAGGCCAGCTCCGGCGGCGGCGCGTACGGGCTGTGGGCGTCGAACAGGTGGATCCACGCGAAAAAGCGCCGTCCTCGTTGCTCGCGCAGCCAGGCTTCGGCCCGCGCCACCACCTCCGTTCCGGGACGTTGCGGCCGCGGCCGCCCCGCCGCATCGTGCCCGAGGTCGTCGTCGAACAGGTCGAACCCCTGGGCGAGGCCGAACTCGCGCGAGGTCGTGTACGAGGCGACGAAGGCGGCCGTCCGGAAACCGGCCGCCCGGAGCCGCTCGGCGAGGGTGACCGCGCTGTCCGGCAGGCGGTAGACCCCGTTGTTCCGCACGCCGTGAGCCGGCGGGAACAGGCCGGTCAGGATCGACGCATGGGCCGGAGTGGTGAGCGGGACGGTGGTCCAGGCGCGCTCGGCGAGCGCCCCCAGTCCGGCCAGCCGGTCGATCTCCGGTGTGCGCGACGGAGAGGCGGGGTCGTAACAGGAAAGGTGATCGGCGCGGACCGTGTCGAGCGTGACGAGCAGGACCGCGTCGGGAGCTCGCGCGGAACAGCCGGATAGGGCCAGGGCCAGTCCGACCAGAAGAAGCCGGCGCCGGCGGGACGCCCGGCCGGAGGGGCCCGCCCTCATGCCCTTTCCTCCTCCGCCGCGAGCGAGAGGAAGGCCATCAGAACGCCGCGGGCCGGCGCGACCACGTCGGGCCGCAGGCGGGCGGGATCGATCCCCACGTGCTCCGCGAACTCCGGACCCGCCTCGGGGTGGAACTGCACGCCGAACAGGGGCCGGTCTTGGTGCTCGATCGCGTCCACCGGCACCTCGCGGCGCCGCGCCACGACGCGGAACCCTTCCGGAACCCGCGTCACGACCTCGCGGTGGCTGACCACCACGGGCATCTCGCCTCCGGGGTGCAACCGGCACGGCTCGAACCGCGTCCGCGACACGCCGAGCACCTTGCTCCGGTCCGCGCGGAGCGGGCGCACCTCCCCGCCGGCCAGGTGGGCGAGCAGCTGATGCCCGAAGCAGATCCCGAGGAGCGGCACCTCCACCTCGCCCCGGACGATCGGTGCGAGCCAGGCGCCGAGGGCGGCGAGCCACGAACGGTCATCGTGCACCGACGCCGCCGAGCCCATGACGACGACCGCTCCCACCTCGTGCGGGTCGCCCGGAGGGGGTGCCGACCCGGGCTCCAACGCGGGCCGGCAGACGCGCACCGGTCCGCCCCAGGCGCCCGCGATCCAGGCCACCGCCTCCCCCTCGGGTCGGTTCACCGAGGGGTCGACGACGAGCAGGGTCTTCCTCCGGCTCGGCACCGGCGCCTCCCGCGCACAGTCTCCGGGACGGCCCGGTCCCGGGCAATCGCCTCCGCCCCGATCAGCCGTCCAGGCTCACCCGGAAGGCCGCCCGCCAGGAACGGCCCGTCAGGGGACCCCAGTTGAAGTCGGTGCGCGGATCGCCGAGGTCGTTCTGGATCCGGCCGGTGAGGTTCTCCGCCCCAGCGACCAGCGCGAGGCGCTGCGAGAGCGGAATCTCGGCGGCGAGATTCACGAGCCAGAATCCCGGCGTCTCGACCAGGTCCGGCAAGAGGATGCTCGCGCCGGTGAGCGGGTCGTCCCCGAAGTGCTGGATGAGCATCGACCCGGTGAAGTTGGCCTGGAGCGACAGCAGGTAGCCCCCTTCTCCGGCGTAGGTCACCCCCACCGAGCCGGTCCGGTCGGGCCGGTACGGGATGCGGTCCATCGGGATCGGCACCGTTTCGAGGAGGCTGATCGTCCGCCGGATCGTCGCCACCGGAACGTCGGGCCCGCGGCGCCGGAACGAAAGCCACCCCAGGCTCCCCTCGATCGTCCACCGGCGCGCCGGACGCCACGTCACGGCCACCTCCGCCGTTTCGGATCGCGCATGGGGCACGTTGACGTTCGCGTACGTCTGAATCCACGACCGGCTCTCCGCCACGACACGCAGGATGTGATCCTCGAAGCCGGTGGTCGCCACGTACAGGCTCGCCCTCAACTCGGGCGACGGCTGGTAGACCCCTTCCAGGCCGACCGTCCAGGCGTCCTCCGGGCGCACGAGGACCGTGCCGTCCTCGAGCACGTTCCGCTGCAACTGCTGCCCGCAGCAGACCTCCGAGAAGATCGACCGCGGCGCCCGGAAGGTGCGCCCCGCCAGCAGCCGGAGCATCACACCGCTCGCGGGATAGACCCGCACGCTCATGCGCGGGGACAGCTGCGAACCGAACACCTCGTCGTCGTCCCAGCGCAGGCCGAAGTCGAGCCGCCAGCCGGGAGCCGGGGCGTAACCGGCGCTCGCGTAGGCCGACCAGGTCTTGAGATACTCCTCCTCGACGGGGGTGATGCTGTCCTTCACCCGAGCACGGGCGCTGTCGTGCACGGCCTCCACGCCGGCCGAGACCCGCCATGCGAAGCCGAGCGGGCGGTCGATGGAGAGCGATCCGAACAGCTGCCTCTGCCGGATTCCCAGCCGTTCTTCGAGCTCGTTCGAGTATCCCGGCCCCTGATAGCCGGTCAGTTGCGACAGAACCGACTGGTGTCGCAGCGCCTCGAGCAAGCGCAGCTTCAGGCCCCCGCCGCGGCGGAAGCTCCAGTCCCACCCGACCCGGTACTCCCGCCGGTCGAGAAGGGAGTCCTCCCGGGTCCAGGCGAACGACGGCGTTCCCCCCATGCCGCTGAGCACGTAGGAGACGATGTCGAAACCGCCCTTTCCCTCCGTGTCGTCCTCGGCGACGTAGGAGCCACCGACGGTGAGCCGATGCCGGGATCCGGGCCGGATCCGGATTTCCCCCGCCGCGAAATCGCGGTCGACGGCGGTGACGTCGTGCCAGCCGTCCCCGTCGTCGTCCACCGCATCGGCGGTGGTCCGTCCGAAACAGACGGACCCGGACAGCCAGGAAGCCGCCTCGCCCGCGAGGCGAACGGTCCCCTGGTGGAGGCCGAACGATCCCGCCCCTCCGAGGGCCGACAGCCACGGGACCTCCCCGGCCTCCGCCCCTTCCAGCGCGATCGTGCCGCCGACTGCGGTCGAGGGCGCGCCGGCGTCCCCCGGCCCTTTGAGCACCGTGGCCTCGGCGACCGAATCGGGGGGAAGCATGTTCAGCACGAGGGAGGTCGCCAGCCCGCCGAAGAGCGGAAAGCCGTCCCACAGCACCGGCACCAGGTCTTCGTTCAGCCCTCCGACCTGGATGTTCGCCGAGTTGCAGTGGGTGCAGAGCGTCTGGATCCGGACCCCCTCCTTGCCCTGGAGGGCCTCGGTGACCGACCCTTCACCCGAAGCGATGGCGACCTTACCTTCGGGGGGCGGAACGGCTGCCTCCTCCCCGGTCTCCCCGGCCACACCTGCCGGCATCGCGGCGAGAACGGCAGCGGCGAGCGCCGCCTGAGCCACGTGTCCTCGGGACCTCGTCACTCGCATGTCTCCGGGTTCACCTCGTTGATGATGTTCTGCTCCACGTCACCGGCGAACTGGGCGCCGCAGACGTAGTTGTAGACGACGAACCCCTGATCCACGTAGTAGTTCTGCGGCGCTCCCCCGCAGGTGTCCCACTGAACGGTCGCGTCCCCTCGGCCGTCGCCGTCGTGATCCTCGTCGCAGAGGATCGGGGTCGTCGAGTTGTGCGCTTCGGCCCAGGCCTGGATCTTCGCCGCGCACTGCGAGGGCGGCACCACGTCCCAGTAGCTGTAAGTGAGGGTGTAGACGGAAATGAAGATGAAGTCGCGCCCGCGGTATTTCTGGTCGTTTTGCGCCTCCTGATCCGCCTCGACCGTGCACCAGAAGCAGTTCTCCGCCGTCAGCGCCAGCTTGAACACGAGACCCCGGAAGTCGGCGAGGGACAACCGCTGCATGTACGTGGGGGAGTACGGGTTGTAATCGACGAGCTTGAGGGTCGAACCGTCCGCCGGGTTGACGAAATCCTTGGCGCACTGGCCGACGTTCTTGCCGTAGCCGAGCGCATCGCAGTAGTCGGTCCGACCCGGCCGCTCGCCGGAGGCACCGGCACCCAGGCTCCCCTCCATGTTGTCCCCCTGGGCGGAGACGAGGTAGTAGCGGTTGCCCGCCCCCGGCGTGACCGTCGCCGTCAGCCGCGCCGGTCCGTCCGGCGTACCGTCGGTCGCGAGGATGCCGGTGTGGTCGTAGGCTCCCCCGGCGATCGGCAGCGTCCCTTCCCAGATCTGGTAGGTCTCGGGCCGCTGGCCTCCGTGCCGCTTGGCGCGCCCGGCGTCGAGCGTTCCGAGATTCTCCCAGCCGAGAAGAAGATCGGGTCCGCTTCGCTCGACGGTGAGCGGGAAGGGCGAACCGGGGGACGACACCTCCCGGGGCCCGGGCCGGTCGCTCCAGATGCGCCAGATGCCCGGATTCGAACCGTCGTTGCCGGCGTAGAGCGCTCCGTCCGCGCCTTCCGCCACGGCGCGGAACGCATGCGGGCATCCGGCGTCCGGCGTGCCGTCGCGGTCACCGTTCGGATCGTAGAAGATCCGCTCGTGGTCGAGAAGGTCGCCCTCCGGCCCGGTGACGAACGCCTGGCGGATGTCGTCACCGTCGACGCACGCATAGACGAGGGAACCGGCGGCCCCCGAGCCGAGAGTGTCGCCGGAGAGCACCTCGACCCCCTCAGGCGCGATCGTGGGCTGGTAGGAGACGAGAGGATCGTCGTGCGCTCCGCCGCTGTTCCCGGAGGTGATGTTCCAGCCGTACTCCCCGCCTGCCCGGACCGCATTGATCTCGTCGTCGGCCGACCCGTTGGCCCCGAGGTCGTTTCCGTAGACCGTGCCGTTCGGGCGCGCGGTGTCGGGATTGATCGCCAGGTCCTTGACGTCGCGGAACCCCTTGGCGAACACGAGGCTCCCCGCGGTGGGGTTGTCGGCCGGAACCGAACCGTCGAGATTCACGCGAAGGACCTTGCCGGCCAGGCTCGCGTCATCCTGAGCCGCCGAGGGCATTTCGAGGTCGCCGACCCCGACGTAGAGCTTGCCGTCGGGGCCCACCGCGAGCCCGCCCCCCGGCCGGCACCCCCCCGGCGTCGATCCGAGGTCGAGAATCGTTGCGCCCAGCTCCAGCCGGCCGGCGCGGTGAAACAGCTCGTCGACCCTCGCGTGACCGGAGCCGTCGACGTAGTAGACGAAGGCTCTGCCGTTGACCGCAAACGCGGGGTCGAACGCCACGTCGAGCAGACCCGACTCGCACGCCGTGCTCACGGGGATGGAGAGCGTGGCGGCGGGCCGCCCGGCGTCGAACACCCGCACCGTTCCCCCGCGCTCGAGAAGCCACAACTCCCCCGTGGGGGCCTGGACGATGTCGCCGAGCTCCGCGGCGTTGTCCAGGACTCGTTCGATCTTCAGGCCCCATGGGAGCACGTCCGCCATCCCGTGGCCGGCTCCCAGCCATCCCGCTGCCGCCAGCGCGGCCGCAGCCGCCGCCCGTCCGATGCGCATGGACCTCCCTCCGCCCGGGGCTGGGCCCCGGCGCCGACCTCTTCCCTACCCCGTGGGGATCGCCCTCGTGCGCCCCTTATACGCGGAAACGGGGCTTACTAGAAAAGGTTTACGACTTAGACATCCTCGCCTCACCCCGTCCGCGCCCGGAGCGCGCGCCGCACGATCGCCGGCACGTGCCGCAGGAGGCGCCGAAGGTCGAAGGCCTGCTCCACGCCGCGCGTCCCGATCCGGTCGGTGATGCGCCGATCGGCGAGGCAGGCCTCCCGCAGCCCCGCCTTCTCCCCGCGCCAGACCGCCATCGCGTTTTTCTGAACGAGCGCGTAGGCCTCCTCCCGCGTCAACCCCGCCTCGACCAGCGCGAGCAGAAGCGTCTGGCTGTAGATCAGACCCCGCGACGCCTCGAGGTTGCGGCGCATGGCGTCCGGATAGACGTGGAGGTCCCGAACCACCTCGGTGAGGCGGGCCAGCATGAAGTCGAGAAGGATGAAACAGTCCGGCAGGACGATCCGCTCGACGGAGGAATGCGAGATGTCCCGCTCGTGCCAAAGGGCGACATCCTGGAGGGCGGCCAAGGCGTGGCTTCGGACCACCCGGGCGAGGCCGCAGACGTTTTCGCACCGGATCGGGTTCCGCTTGTGCGGCATCGCCGAGCTCCCCTTCTGCCCCTTCCGGAACGGCTCTTCGACCTCGCGGACCTCCGTTCGCTGGAGGTGCCGGATCTCGGTCGCCACCCGCTCCAGCCCCGCTGCGAGGATCGCCAGCGCGCAGAGAAGTTCGGCGTGCCGGTCGCGGGGCACGACCTGCGTGGCCACCGGCTCCACGCGGAGGCCCAGGCGGCGCATGACCTCGCGCTCCACGGAGGGCGGGAGGTGAGCCGACGTCCCGACGGCACCGGAGAGCTTCCCGACCCGGACCGCCTCCCGCGCCCGGGCGAGCCGCGCCCGGTTCCGCCGGGCCTCCGTCAGCCAGCTCGCCACCTTCAGGCCGAACGTGATCGGCTCGGCGTGGACGCCGTGCGTGCGACCGACCTGCGGCGTGTCGGCCCACCGCTGCGCTTGCTCGGCGAGCACCGCCTCGAACGCGTCGAGATCGCGGTCGAGAAGGTCGCACGCCTCGACGAGCACCAGAGCGAGCGCGGTGTCCACCACGTCCGACGAGGTGAGTCCGAGGTGCAGGTAGCGGCCTTCCGGACCCACCGTCTCCGCCACCTGCGTGACGAACGCGATGACGTCGTGATGGGTGACCTTCTCGATCTCGAGCGCGCGCGCGACGTCCACCCTGGCCCGCCGCCGGATCCGGGCCGCGGCCCGCTTCGGGATCAGGCCCTTCTCGGCGAGGACCTCCGTCGCCGTCAGCTCGACGCGCAGCCACGCCTTCATCCGCGCCTCGTCGGTGAACAGGCGCCCCATCTCCGGTCTCGTGTACCGCGCGATCACGGCTCCGCTCCTTCCCTTTCCCGCCGCCTCACAGCCTCACCACCGACGGGCGGTCCTGCCGCGCCACGTGCACCGCGACGTTCCGGTGGCCCGCTTCCCGGAGGGTCCCCTCGACCACCGCGCGGGCCAGGCCCGGGTCGTTGTTCTTCTCCGACAGGTGAGCCACCACCACGTGGCGCGTTTTCTCGCCGACGATCCGGCTCAGCTCGGACGCGGCGTGGTCGTTGCTGAGGTGGCCCAGGCGCGAGGCGACCCGTTGCTTGACTTCCCACGGGTAGCTCCCCTCGAGCAGCATCTGCCGGTCGTGGTTCGCTTCGAAGACGAGAAGATCGCACCCGGTGAGGCGCTCGGCGACGAGGTGGGTGACGTGCCCGAGATCGGTGGCGTATCCGATCCGAACCCCATCGGCCTCGAGCACGAAGCCCACCGGATCCTCCGCGTCGTGCGGGAGCGGAAAGGCCCGGATGCCGAACGGCCCGATCCTGAAGGCGGCGCCGGTCCTGAAGGAACACCGGTCGACCGGACCGAGCGCTGGCGCCGCGGCCCTGAGGGTTCCCTCGCTGCCGAACACCGGCACGCCGCGCCGCGAGGCGAAGACCCGCACCCCACCGACGTGATCGCCGTGCTCGTGGGTGAGGAGGATCGCGCCCACACCGTCCGGGTCCTGGCCCACCTCCCGCAGCCTCCGCACGATCTGGCGCGCCGAGAGCCCCGCGTCGATGAGAAGAGCCGCACCGGAACAGCGCACCAGGGTGCTGTTTCCCTTGGAGCCCGAGCCGAGAACCGCCACCTCGACCATCAGCGGTCTCCCGAGTGCCCGAAACCGCCCTCGTCCCTCGGCGTGGGATCGAGCCGGGCGACCGGTTCCAGGCGTGCTCGAGACACGGGGGCGATGACGAGCTGGGCGATCCGCATGCCGCGGTCGATCCTCACCGCGCGCTCGCCCCAGTTGATCACCAGAACCTTCACCTCGCCCCGGTAGTCGCTGTCGATCGTCCCCGGCGCGTTCGGCAGGCCGAGACCGTGCTCCAGCGCCAGCCCGCTGCGCGCGCGAACCTGGCCTTCGTAGCCCGGCGGAATCGCGAGGGCGAGTCCCGTCGGAATCAGCGCCCGCTCCCCCGGAGCGAGCTCGAGGGCCCCGGCGACGGCGGCCCGCAGATCCAGGCCGGCCGCGCCCTCCGTGGCGTAGCGGGGCAGCGGCAGGCCCTCGCCGTGGGGCAGCACCCGCACCCGGACCACCACCTCCCGCGGCGTCACAGCGGGATCCCCTCCTCGTCCGGCCGCCAGCGTCCGGTCTTGCCCACCACCGCAAGCGCCACCCGGCGCCCCGCGAACAGCCGCTCGGCGACCGCTCGGACGTCCGCCGGCCCGACCGCGTCGAGCCGCCGCGCGATCTCGTCCGGGGTCACGTGGCGCCCGAGGATCATCTCCTCGCGGGCCGCGCGGCTCATCCGGCTCGTGGTCGACTCCAGAGCCAGAAGCATGCTTCCCTTGAGGTGATCTCGTGCGACGTCGACCTCCGCCGACGGGGGCGTTTCCCCGGCGATTTCCCGGAGAGCCGCCACCGACAGTTCGACGACCTCGCGCGCGTTCTCGGGCGACGTCCCGGCATAGACCGTGAACAGTCCGGTGTCGCGATGGGCCTGTACCTGCGAGGCGATCGAGTAGACGAGTCCCCTCTCCTCCCGCACCCGGTGAAACAGACGGGAGGAGAGCGAGCCGCCGAGGATCGTGTTCATCACGTGGAGCGCGTAGCGGTCCTCGTCGCCCGCCGGAAGTCCCGGCACGCCGAGAAGCAGGTGCACCTGCTCGAGGTCGCGCCGGTTCTCCCGGCGGAAGCCGGGCCGCCAGCGGGGGGGGCGCCCGGCGGCCGCGGGCGGTCCCGGGACGAGGCGCTCGAAGGCGGCGCGAATCCGCCGCCGCTCGCGGACGCCGACACGCCCGGCGGCGGCGACGATCAGGTTGCCCGGCACGTAGGCACGCCGGAACCACCGGAGAACGGTCCCGCGGCTCATCCCCCGGACCGTCTCCTCGAATCCCTGGATCGGCCGCCCCAGCGGATGGCCCGGCCAGAACGACTCGCAGAACAGGTCGTAGACGCGGTCTTCCGGCGAGTCGGCGACCATCCGGATCTCTTCCAGGATGACGCGCCGCTCGCGCTCCAGCTCGGCCGGGTCGAAGGCGGGATTCATGACGATGTCGGCGAGCAGATCCACGGCCTGCGGGAGATGTTCGTCGAGCACGCGGACGTAGAAGCAGGTCGTCTCCTTCGTGGTGAACGCGTCGAGGTGGCCGCCCATTCGGTCGGCGAGCAGCGAGATGTCGCGCGCCGAGCGGTGCCGGGTCCCCTTGAAGACGAGATGTTCGATGAAGTGGCAGATTCCCGACAGCCGGCGGGATTCGTGGCGGCTCCCGAGGCGCAGCCAGACGCCGAGGCTCGCCGAGCGCACACCGGGGACACGCTCGGTGAGCAACGTCAAGCCGTTGGGAAGGACCTCCTTTTCGACCATTCCCTCTCCGGCCGGCGGTTCCCCGCCGGGGCCGCGCGAGCGGCGGAACCCGCCGCGGGAGGCCGCGCAGTATCGCACAAAGGATTCACCGACGCACCGGAAGTCCGGCGGCCGGCCGGCGTTTCCGGTCGATCCACAGCGCGGGATCGACGGCCCGGTCTCCCTCCCGGATCTCGAAGTAGAGGTGCGGCCCGCGCAGCGAGCCGGTGTCGCCGACGAGTCCGACGACCTGACCGCTCTCGACGTTCTCGCCGGCATCGGCGAGGACGGCCGAAAGGTGGGCCGCCACGGTGTGAACGCCATGCCCGTGGTCGACGACGACGACCAGCCCGTATCCGCGCAGCCACCCGGTCCACACCACCCGCCCGTCGAACGGCACGCGCACCTCCGCCCCGAACGGGGCCTCGATGTCCCACCCCGGGTGCGGCAGCGCCGCGGCGGCCCCGCCCGATCTCTCGCCGAACCCCCGGACCACCTGCCCGTCCACCGGCATCGGCAGAAGGCCGCGGAACTTCCGGACGTCGAGTTCGATCGGAGGGCCGCTCCCGCCCTCCGCGATCCGGCGCCGGAGCTCCTCTCGGGCCCGGGCCAGCTCCGCGATCGCCTCCTCCCGCACCTTTCGGTCGCGCTCGAGCGCCGAGAGGAGTTCGCGGCGCTTCCGGATCGCTCTCTCCAGGCTCGCCCGTTGCTCGGCCGCCTCGCGCTCGAGCTGCTCGAGCCTTCGCGAGCGCTCCTCGATCCCGCGCGTCGCCGCTGCGATCGCCGACAGGGCGGCCTCGATCTCCTCCGCGCGCTGCTTGCGGAACGTGGTCAGCCGATGCACCGCCCTGAGCGACGCCGCCAGCGCGCCCGCATCGGGGGCGTCGAGCAACGGCCGCAGCCGCCCCAGCGGCCCGATCCGCTGGAGGACGCGGACCGCGGCGCGGAGCCGCGCGCGGCTCTCCGCAAGGGCTCGCTCTTCCGCCTCGCGGCGCTGTCCGAGATCGGCGCGCTCTTCCATCAGGCGACGGCGCTCGAGATCGAGCCGCTCGAGCCGGGCGTCGAGGAGCCGGGCTTCCGCCGAGAGCCGGTCGATCCGCGCGAGAACCCCCTTCTCTTGCTCCGCCAACCGCTCGCGCTCCGCTTCGAGGCGGGCGATCTCCCGGTCCAAGCGCTCGCGCCGATCGGCCGCCCGCTCCGCGCTTCCGGCCGTCGCCATCAGCGCACACCCGGCGATGAACAGGGCCGCCGCTCGCGTTCTCACGCTTCGTTCCCGGCCGAGCGGAGGATCGCCTCGATCCGTGCCGCCGGGACCGCCCCCTCCCGGAGCACGCGCGGCTCCGGGCTCCTCGGGTCGACGATCGTGGACGGCGCGCCGCCGCGGCAGGCGGTCCCGGCGAGGACCGGGATCGGCTCGGCGCCGCCGAGCGACGCCCGAGCTTCCTCGGGGGTGCGCGCCGGCGGCGCGCCCGATCGGTTCGCCGAAGTCGCGACGATCGCATAGCCGAGCGCCCGCGCCAGCGCGGCGGCTGGCCCGTGCGAGCTCACCCGGATCGCCACGGAGCCGTCGGCGGCGGCGACACCGGGCGCGACGGCGCCGGGTCGGGCGGGCAGCACGAGGCTCAGCGGCCCGGGCCAGAAGGCGTCGGCGAGCCGGCGCGCCACCGGGTAGCGCCGCCAGCCGGGGCAGAGGTGGCCGACCTGCTCGACCGAGCCGGCGGCCAGCGGAAGGGCCTTCCCGGCCGAGCGGCCTTTGAGCGCCATCACCTTCCGGACCGCGTCCTCCCTTCGCGGGTCCGCGGACAGCGCGTAGAACGTCTCCGTCGGGACGAGCACGACCCCACCGTCCGCCAGCGCGGCGGCCGCCGCGCCGACGTCGAGGATGCCCGCGAGCTTCGCCCCGTGGTCTCCGGACACGCCACCAGCATAGCCGCGCAGGCCGCCCGCCGGTCGCGGTATGCTCCCGCCGATGACCAGCCTTTCGGCACCGCTGACCTCGGCGCGGCACCCGCTGGCGCGGCAGGCCCGCCTCCTCGGCCGCGGCCCCGGCGAGCGCCGGGCGGAGGGCCTGTTCCTCGTCGAGGGTCCCCGGGCGGTGGACGCGGCGCTCGAGGCGGGCGCGCCTCTCGTGTGGCTGATGGTCTCGGCGGACCGCGCGGGACGGGAGGAGAGCCGCGCGCGCATCGCCCGGGCGCTGCGGCAGGGTGTTCCCGTGCAGCCGGTGCGACGGTCCCTGCTCGAGCGGATCGCTCCCTCGGCCAGCCCGCAGGGGTGGCTCGCAGCCTGCCGATTCCCCGAGGGAGAGGGGGAGCCGATGCGGCTGATCCGCCCCGCCGGGGAGAGGTTGCTGCTCCTGTGCTGGGAGGTTCAGGACCCGGGAAACCTGGGGTCGATCGTCCGGAGCGCCGCCGCCTTCGGCGCGGACGGCCTCGTCGCCGCGGGCGGTGCCGACCCCTTCGGCCCCCGGGCCGTGCGCGCCGCCGCCGGGGCCGTGCACCGGCTCCCGATCGCGCGAGCGGAACCGTCGGCGGAGCTGATCGGCGCGATCCTCGAGTCGGGGTACCGACTCGTGGCCGCTGCGGCGCACGGGGGCGAGCCGGCGGATCCCGAGGCACTTCGCGGCCGCACCGCCCTCGTTCTCGGCGCGGAAACGGCGGGACTGCCCCCGGAGGTGCTCGACCGGGCCCGGGCCGTGACGATTCCGACCACGGG
>RFHH01000074.1 GCA_003696075.1 Acidobacteriota bacterium | reverse complement strand
GCGTCGATTTGCACCATCGCGGACGCACCATTCGACCGATAGAAGGGCTCCCTCCACGGTGCGAAACGCCGCGCAGCTCGATGTCGGATCGAAACTTCGACCCGAAAGCGCGGGCGCCAGGGCATCCGGGTCCGCCACCTCCGGGAGGTGCTCCCTCGATGGTGCGAAACGCCGCGCAGCTCGTTGAGAAACCATGACTTCCGCCCGATCGTGTGCGTCGGTCCGTTCGAGACCGGATCCTTCCGTCCTCCAACGACTTCGGCGAAACAACGCACCATTGGGGATGCACACCACGACCGATGAGCGGTTGAGACGGGTCTCCGCGCTTTCGACGCGGCCCATCGCCCCGGGAGGCGAGGGGCCGCGGCCGATCACTCGAAGGCTGCCGGTCCCGCGGCAAGGCCCGCCGCCACGCCGCCCGCGACGGCGCCGCCGGCGACGAGCGCGCCGATCGTCCCTTGCGAAAGGCCCGCGCCGAAGAGGACCTGCATCCAGCCCGCGAGAGGACCGCCGGCGACGGCGGCGAGGAGAACCGACCGCGCGAGATCGACCGCGAGCGTCCCGAGGGCCGCTCCCGTGCCACCCAGGATCGCTCCGGAGAGCAGCACCGGACTGGCCACGAAGAGGAACGGGGCGCCGACGAGCCGCAACAGGGCGACCTCGTCCCGCTTGTCGTCCAGGGCCAGACGCACCACGCTTCCGATCGTCGTGAGGGCGCCCGCGAGAAGGAGTCCCGCTCCCCCGAGGACGAACCAGCTGAACGCCCGAGCGGCGCGGGCCACGGCAGCGAGCCAGTCGCGGTCGAAGCGGATCCCGGTCACGCGAGGATCGTCCTTCAGCCGCTCGAGCACCGGATCCAGGCCCCCGGCGTCCGCCGAGGCGGGGACGAGACGGAGCGACGGCGGGAACGGATTTCCGCCGAGCAGCCGGTCGACGTCCCCCAGGTCGGGGAACAGGCGCCGGAACTCGTCCAGCGCCTGCTCGGGCGGTACCCATTCCACCCGGCGCACCGCCGGTTCGCGCGCCAACTCCTTTTCGAGGTCTCCAACGTCCGAACGGCGGGTCTCCGGCGCGAGGTAGATATCGACGACCGCCTGGTCGATCCAGCCGGCGACCACCTGCCGGACGCCTTGGGTCAAGAGGAGAAAGGCCGAGAGAAGCGCGACGGCGACCACCATCGACGCGACCGAGAGGGCGGACGCGATCGGCCGCCGCAGCAGGTCGGTGAGGGCCGTGCGAAGCGCCTCCCAGGCGAAGCGTACCGCCCTCACGCGGCCCGGTCCTCCTCCAGCCGGCCGTTCCGCAAGCGGACGACGCGACCGCCGGCCTGGTCGATCAGCGATGGATCGTGCGTCGCCAGCACCACGGTCGTACCCCTGGCGTGGATCTCCCGCAGGAGGCCCAGGATCTCGAGAGAGCGCTCGCGGTCGAGATTTCCGGTCGGCTCGTCGGCGAGAACGATCCGGGGCTCCGCGGCGAGCGCGCGCGCGATCGCCACCCTCTGCTGCTCTCCTCCCGAGAGCGAACTCGGCCAGTCGCTGGCGCGATGCGCCAGCCCGACCCACTCGAGCACCCGCCGGGTCCGGTCGCGCCGCCGGCCCGCCGGCCAGCCGAGCGCGCGGAGCACGAAGGAGACGTTCTCGGCGACCGTGCGCCTCGGCAAGAGGCGGAAGTCCTGGAAGACGACCCCGATGCGGCGACGCAGGGCCGGTACCTCGCGCCAGCCGAGCCGCGACACATCGAGGCCGTCGACGATCACGCGGCCGGAGGTGGGGAGGATCTCGCGGTACAACAGCTGCAGCAGCGTGGTCTTCCCCGCACCGGAGGGTCCGGTGACGGTCACGAACTCCCCCGGCGCGACGTGCAGGGAAATGTCGCGAAGGGCCGGCTCGAGGCGGTAGACCTTGCTGACGCGGTCGAGGAGGATCATCTCGCGCGCATCATGCCATCATCGACGCCCTGCGTCCCGTTCCGGGGCGCGCCCCGGTCAGGACTCCCGCAGGAGCGCCTCCAGCCGGCGGCGCAGCCGGCCGGGATCGGCCCGCCCACCGCTGCGGCGGAGACCCATGCCCACGAAGTGGTCGATCAGGCCCGTCTTGCCGGCCCGATACCGGCGGAGAAGATCGGGCGCCTCCCGCAAAATCTCCCGGCAAAGCGCCTCGATGTCCTGGTCCCCGAGGCTCTCGCGAGCTTCGCGCTCGGCCCACTCCAGGACGTCGCCGCCCCGTCCGGCCGCCTGCCGGAGTGCGCGGCGGGCCCGCGCGTGGCTGAGCTTTCCCGTGGAAACCCGTTCGACGAGCGCGGCGAGCGTCTCGGGAGGGACCCGGGGCGCTTCCCCGTCTTCCCCGAAGATCACCGCCGCTTCTCCCAGGATCCAGTGGGCGGCCTCGCGCGCCGCCGCCCCCGCACCGATCGCGCGGTCGAAGTAGCGGGCGAGGGCGGGCCGGTGCGCCAGGTCCCGCGCCGGACCGGAGGGCACCCCCAAGGCGAGGTAGCGCTCGATCCGCAGGTGGATCGGTTCGGGCAGATTTCTCCCCGCGGCGGCGAGCAGGGCCCGGCGGAGCCGCAGCGGGGGCAGGTCGGGCTCCGGCAGGTAGCGGTAGTCGAACTCGTGCTCCTTGCCGCGCAGGCGGCGCGTGCAGCGGCGGCGATCGTCCCAGGCCCGCGTCTCGTCGGCCGCCCCCGGATCCGCGCCGGCAAGCCGCTCGATCTCGTAGGCCAGCGCGCGGCGCACGTTGCGGAACGAGTTGAGGTTCTTGATCTCGACCCTGGCGGCCCCCGGCCCCAGCGAGACGTTGGCGTCGCAGCGGAGAGAGCCCTTCTCCATCTCCGCATCGCTCACGCCGAGATCGACGAGCGTCGCCTTCAGGCGCTCGAGAAAACGTTCGGCCTCTTCGGGGGAGGCCAGCGCCGGCTCGGTGACCACCTCCACCAGCGGCGCGCCGCAGCGGTTGAAGTCGAGTCCGGTCCGCCCTCCGGGGAACCGGCCGTGAATCGACTTTCCCGCGTCCTCTTCGATGTGGATCCGCTGCAGCGGAACGGGATGCGAGGGCGGGCCGATGTCGAGGGCGCCGCCCGTCGCCAGCGGGCGCCGCTGTTGGGTGATCTGGTAGCCCTTGGGCAGGTCGGGATAGAAGTAGTTCTTCCTGTCCCACTCCGAAACCGGATGGACGCGCGCCCCCAGCGCCAGGGCCAGCCGAACCGCCAGCCGGACGGCCTCCCGGTTCGGCACCGGCAACGCCCCCGGAAGGCCGAGGCACACCGGGCACACGAGCGTGTTGGGGGGCGCGTCGGCGCGAACGGGGCAGCCGCAGAACAGCTTCGTCGCTGTCCTGAGCCGGGCATGGACCTCGAGCCCGATCACCGGGGCCCGCCGGATCACCGGTGCCTCCCGGGGGCGCCGCCCGGCGCCGCTCCGCTCACACCAGCTCTTCCTCGTCCCAGATGCCGACGAACCACGACACGACCGACACCACCAGCGAGCCGAGCACCGCCCACCCCAAGGAGCGAACCTCGAACCCGGGCACGACCGCCGCAGCCAGCATGAACAACAGGCCGTTCAACACGAGATAGAACAGCCCGAGCGTGAGCAGGGTGATCGGAAGCGTGAGGATCAACAGCACCGGTCTCACGATCGCGTTGAGGAAGCCGAGCACCAGGGCGGCGACCGCCAGCGCCGGCAACGACCGCACGGTCACGCCCGGCAGGATCCACCCCGCGGCCGCCAGGGCCACCGCGACCGTGAACCAGTGGGTCAGAAAGCGCTTCATCGCGCTCCCCTCACGGCGCCACGAGGCTCCGAGCGGCCTCCTCCCGCTCGGCATCGGCCCGCTCCGCCCGGCTCAGCCGTTCGACCAGGATGCTCGTTTCGACGATGCGGTTGCGCTCCCAGAACGAGCGGATGTGCGTCGTCTGGAGGGTGGCCCGGACGTCGCACTCCCGATCGACCCAGCGCGCGCGGCGCCCGAACACGCCGAGCGTCGCATCGCTTTCGGGATCGACGAACTCCCCGTTCGATTGGGGAGGACCCCACCTCGCGACCAGCGCTTTTTCCAGCTCGTCGTAGCCGGCGGTTTCGGGAGGGACGTTCAAGCGCACCGCGACCACCACCTCGCGCGGCTCCCGGTTCGCTCCGCCTTCCTCGACGGCGACGGTGATCCGGAACTTGTCCCGCTCGGCGCACGCACCCCCGTCGCGCTCGCGGCCACACCAGGAGTAGACGGTCTCGTCGCGCCCGGCGGTCCCGGGGGCGGGGGCCCACCGCCCGCCACGGGAGCGGGCCAGGTCGGCCGCCTCCTCCAGCGTCATCCCGAGCCGGAAACCCTGGAGGGACCAGCGCCGCCCGCAGTCGCCCCCCTCCTGCGAGAGCGCGACGGCCCCGGCCCCGGCGAGGAGCACGACGAGCAGCGCGGAGCTGGCGATCGGTCGCATCTCGGCGCCTCCGCGCCCGCGGTCAGCGATGGAAGAGCAGCACGTCGCCCGGCCGCAGGTAGATGTTGTCCGCCGTCGGTTTGCCGGCGAGCAGATCGCTGCAGTCGATCTTGATCCACTCGGCCCCGCCTTCCGACTGCCGGATGAGCGTCATCTTCTCGTTGGCGAACGCGGTGAGGCCTCCCGCGGCAGCGATCGCCTGGAGAAGGGTCGTCGGCTGGTAGAAGCTCAGCACGCCCTGGCGGTTCACCTCGCCCAGCACGTAGACCTTGAAGCTGTTGATCTCCTTGACGATCACCGCCACGTTGGGATTTTCGAAGAACGGCTCCAGCTTTTCGGCGATGACCCGGCTCAGACGGGCGGGTGTCAGCCCCTCGGCCTTCACGTCACCGATCATCGGCAGGGAGATCATGCCGTCGGGACGGACCCGCACCTCGAGCTGAATGTTCTTGTCCTCAAAGACCCAGACGTACAGGAGATCCTCGACGCCGATGATGTACGACCGGTCGTCGTCGGAAGGCGCCGCCGGGGCCGGGACCGCGGCCAACGCGCCGGACACCGCGGCGGCGAGGAGCAGAAAAAGCGCGCGCATCTGCCGAGACCTCCGTTCCGGGCTCCGCTCCGGGCCGGCCGATTATGATGGCCGCCGCGGCGGCGGGGCAATCGCCCGGCCCGCGCGACGCCCTCAGTGCGGGCCGGCGGGCTCGCTCCCGCGGCGGGCGGCGATGGCCCCGAGAATCGGCTCGGCGTTGACGCCGAGATCGGCCGCCTTCCGAGCTTCCTTCTCGGCCTCGTCCAAGCGTTCCAGCCGGAGCAGGGTCGTCGCGTAGGCGAGATGCAGGCTGCCGTCGACCGGCGCCGCCTCGATCGCCTCGGCGAAGTAGCGCGCGGCGTCCTCGTAGTGACCGAGAGCGAAGTGCGTCTGCGCCACGCGCCGCAGCACGTCCGCGCGCCCCGGCACCAGCTCCGACACCCGGATCCACGTCTCGAGCGCCGCGTCGAGCTTTCCCTGCCACTCGTGGGCCATCGCCACGGTGGAGAGAATCCGGGGATTGTCCGGGGCAGCCTTCCCGGCCCGCTGGATCAGCTCGTATCCCTCCTGGGGACGTTCCGTCTTGACGTACAGCATTCCCAGGTTGAGCAGGGCCCCTGGATGATCCGGCTTCGCGGCGAGGGCTTTCTTGAGGTATTCCTCGCCCTTCTCGACGTCCTTGACGTGGATGCGCGCGTCGCCGGCGACGAAATAGGCCTCTGCCACCTGGTCCGGAGAGGCGAGCGGCGACCGGGCCACACGCAGCGCCTCGTCCACCGCCTTCTCCGTGTCGCCGGCCTTCCACAGCCCCTTGGCGTAGAGGAGGCGCACCTGCGGGTCGTCGGGGGCCTTGCCGAGCGCCTCGACCAGCAGCTCCATCCCCCGCTCGACCTGGCCGGTGGCCACCAGCAGCCGCCCGTAGCGGGCCCGGGCGACGGCGTCGTCCGGGTGCTGCTCGACCTCGCGGCGCAGCGCATCGAGTTTCTCGCGGACCTCGGGGGTGAGCGGAACGACGCGCCCCTGGACACCCGTTTCGGCTGGCGGCGCGGGAGCGCCGCCGGCCTCCGCCTCCGTCGCTCCGCCCGGGACGGGGACGATCGCCAGGAGGAAAGCGGTCGAAACGAGCGCGCAACGCCGATGCGTGGTCCTCTTCATGGTGTCTCGCTCCTCTTGTTGGCGGCCAGCCGTTCCAGCTCGTGGTGCTCGAGTTTCTTGTAGAGATTCGAACGCGGCGTCCCGATGGCCTGTGCGGTACGGGTGATGTTCCAGTCGTTTTCTTCCAGCTTGCGCAGGAGGAAAGCCCGCTCGGCGCGCTCCTTGAACTCCCTGAGCGTCTCGGCGTCGAAGAAGCTCTCCTCCCGGCCTCCCCTCCGGTCGTCGGGTCGCGGCAGGTCCTCAACGTCGATGGTGTCACCGGGCGCGAGGACGATCGCCCGCTCGAGGAGGTTCCGCAGCTCCCGGACGTTCCCGGGCCATGGCCGCGATGCGAGCTCCGCCAGAGCCTCGCGGGTGAACCGGCGAGGCTTGAAATTGTTCTCGCGGCAGATGAGAGCCGTCAGGTGTTCCACCAGCTCGGGAATATCCTCGCGGCGCTCGCGCAGGGGGGGCAGATGGATCGGCAGGACGTTGAGGCGGTAGTAGAGATCCTCCCGGAATCGGCCCTTCTCGATCTCCTCCCGCAGGTCCTTGTTGGTGGCGGCGATGACCCTCACGTCGACGCGGACCGTCTTCCCCGCCCCCAGCGGCTCGACCTCGCCGTCCTGAAGCGCCCGGAGCACCTTCGCCTGCGTCCGCAGCGACATGTCGCCGACTTCGTCGAGGAAGATGGTTCCGCGGTGTGCGCGGACGAAACGGCCCTCCTGGCGCGAGGAGGCGCCGGTGAAGGCGCCCTTCTCGTGGCCGAACAGCTCCGACTCGATCAGCTCGTCCGGAATGGCCGCGCAGTTGACCTTCACGAACGGGCGCTCGCGCCTCCGCGACGCGCGGTGGATCGCGCGCGCGACCAGCTCCTTGCCCGTTCCCGACTCTCCGGTCACGAGTACCGTCGCCTGGGTCGGTCCCGCGCGCTCGATCATCCGCCGCACCCGCTGCATCGCCTCGCTGCTGCCGACGAGACGCCACCGCGCCTCGTCGTCCGCCTGCCGGGCGCGCGCCTCCGCCTCCAGCCGGCGCCGCTCGAGCGCCCGTGCCAGTCTCCGCAGCACCACCTCCCGCTCCAGCGGCTTTTCGAGGAAGTCCTCGGCACCGAGCCGGAGCGCCTCGACCGCGGTGGCGATCGTCCCATGCCCCGAGATCATCAGGACGGGAACCTCCGGGAGGGATGCGCGGATCTTCTTCAGGGCTTCCATCCCGTCGAGACCCGGCATGCGGATGTCGAGAAGAATGGCGTCCGGACGCTGGGCGATCGCCTTCCGGACGCCCTCGGCGCCGTCCGCCGCCTCGAGCACCTCGTACCCGGCGTACTCGAGCACCTCCCGGAGCGCGAGGCGGTTCGCCGCCTCGTCGTCGACGACGAGGAGCGTCGCCCGGCCGGCGTCCCCGCCTCGCAGACCGCTCATGGCGCCTCGAAGAAGACGAGCGCTTCGGAGCGCCCCGGATCGGCGACGCGCGCGCGCACCACGCTCCCGGACGCGATCTCTTCCACCGCCCGCCGATAGTCCTCCACCGAACGGATCGGCCGGCCGTTCAGCTCCATCAGCAGAAGACCCGGCCGGATGCCGCGGTCGGCGGCGGAGGAGTTCGGCTCGACGTCGGTGATCCACACGCCTTCGAGGCCGCGGTCCGCCAGTTCCTCGCGGTCCTCCGCGCTGGGAGCCTCGACGGTGAAGCCGAGACCGGACTCCGACTCGGGCTCGGCCTCCTCCCGGCTCTCCTCGGGGGCCCCGCTCGCTTCGGAAGGACTCACCGGACGCTCGGCGAGCTCCACCACGAGGCGGTGCTCGGAGTTGTCGCGCCAGATCACGAGCTCGACCTTGTCGCCCGGAGCATGGTCGCTGATCACGCGGACCAGGCTCGAGCTGTCGGCGATCGGCTGTCCTTCGACCTCCAGGACGATGTCCCCGGGGCGAAGGCCCGCCTCGGCCGCCGGCATCCCCTCGGTCACCGCCTCGACCACCGCGCCGCGGGGCTTCTCCAGACCGTAGTAACGGGCCACCAGCCGGTCGACCGGACTCACGGTCACACCGAGGAAGCCGCGCTTGACCGTGCCGGTGCGCACGATCTGCTCGAGCACGTGGCGCACGGGAGTGATCGGCAGGGCGAAGCTGATGCCCTCGACGAGCTGCTCCTCGCCGAACGCGACGCGGCCGTTCCGGATGATGGCGGTGTTGATGCCGACCACCTCTCCCCGCGAGTTGAGCAGCGGGCCGCCCGAGTTGCCGAAGTTGATCGCCGCGTCGGTCTGGATGTACTCCCCCAGCTCCCCCGGGTTGTCGGCGATCCGCCGGCCCTTTCCGCTCACCACACCGACCGTCACGGAGTAGTTGAAGATCAGCGGATGGCCGATCGCGACCACCCACTCGCCCACGCGCAGCGACTCGGAATCCCCGAGAGGCAGGGCGGGAAACTCGCGGTCCGCATCGACCTTCAGCACGGCGAAATCGAGGTAGGGATCGGTTCCCACCAGCTCCGCGTCGAGCAGGTCCCCGTCGTTCGTCTGGATGCGGAAGGTGTCGCCGTTCTCGATGACGTGCTTGTTGGTGAGGATGTAGCCGTCCGTCGTGAAGAAGAAACCCGACCCGGCCTGCTGCACCTGCGGCTGGCTGCCCCCGGGCGCGTGGGGGTTCTGGTGCCGGAAGAAGCGGCGGAAGAGGGGATTGTCGAACAGCGATCCCCCTTCCGGCTCCGTCACCGCCTTGCGCGAGGTCACCTTGACCACCGAGGGGATGGCGCGTTCCACGAGGTCGGCGAAGCTCGGCAACGCCGCGGCGGGGGCTTCCCGAGGCGGGGGAGCGAGCTTCAGCCCGTCCGCCGCCCGCTCGACCGGCGGGACGACCGCCGCGAGAACCGCGCCGGCGATCACCGCGGCGCCCATCATGAGGCCCTTTCCGACGAACTCCGGCCTGCTCATCGCCTACCTCCTGGAAAGCACCGCCCGCGGTTCCGAGCTTGCCCGACGCCCGCGCGGCGCGCCACAACAGCCGGGCTCAGTCCCCGCCCGGCTCGGGGTCGGCCACCGGATGGCCTTCCTTCCGGTACTGCTTCAGCTTGCGCTGCAGCGTCCGCAGGCCGATCCCCAGCATCTCGGCGGCCTGCGTCCGGTTGCCCCCCGTCTTCTCCAGCGTGTGCAGGATCGCTTCCCGCTCGATCTCCTCCATCGTCCGCCCGGCGAGGCCGATTCCCATCGGCGACGAGGCCCGCGCCGGCTCCCGCGCCATCCGGCGCAGCTCCTCGGGGAGATGGCTGGGCCGGATCTCCTCCCCCGCGTGCAGGATCACCAGCGACTCCATCATGTTCCTCAGCTCGCGCACGTTCCCCGGCCAGGGGGCGACGCGGAGGAGCTCCATCGCCTCCGGCGTCAACCGCGGGGGTTTGCGGTCGTTCTCGACCGCCATCCGCTCGAGGAACGCGGTCGCCAGCAGCGGGATGTCGTCCGGCCGCTCGCGCAGCGGAGGGATCTTCAGGGTCACCACCGCCAGGCGGTAGTACAGGTCGTGACGGAACTCGCCCCTCTCGGCCATGGCCGCCAGGTCGCGGTTCGTCGCGGCGAGGACCCTCACGTCCACCTTCACCTCGCTCGTGCCGCCGACCCGCATGAAGGTCTGGGTCTCGAGCACGCGCAGCAGTTTGCTCTGCAGGCCGAGGGGCAGCTCGCCGATCTCGTCGAGAAACAAGGTGCCGCCGTCGGCCAGTTCGAACTTCCCCGGCTTGCGCGCCTGCGCCCCGGTGAACGCTCCCTTCTCGTGGCCGAACAGCTCCGACTCCAGCATCTCGGAAGGGATCGCGGCGCAATCGACGGGGAGAAAGGTCTCGCGGGCCCGGGGCGAGTGCCGGTGGATCGCCCGGGCGACGAGCTCCTTGCCCGTTCCCGATTCGCCCACGATCAGCACCGACGATCGCGCCGGGGCGACCTGGCGGATCTTGCGGAACAGCTCGAGCATGCTGCCGCTCCGCCCGATCATCCCCTCGAAGCTCCCTTCCTCGGAGAGGGTCTCCTCGATCGCCCGGTACTCGTCGAGCTGCCGCGAGAGGCGGACCTTTTTCACCAGATTCGCCACCCGGGCACGCATGACGCCGAGATTCACCGGCTTTTCGAGATAGTCCTCCGCTCCGTACTTCATCGCCTCGAGAAACGACTGCTCGGAGGCAAAAGCGGTGATCATGAGGACGCCGATGTCGGGCACCATGTCCCGCACCCGCCGCAGCAGCTCGAGTCCATCCATGCCGGGCATCCGGAGGTCGGTGACGATGAGCTCCACGTCCGGGTGATTGCGGACGTAGGCGAGCGCCTCGGCGCCGTCGCCGAAGCTCGCGACCTCGTACCCGCCGCGCCGCAGCGCCTTCTCCATCGCGTCGCGGTTCCGGTCGTCGTCGTCGACCAGCACGATGCGGCCTTCCCCCTGGGCGCCGGCGGCGCTCCGATCGACCACGCTCACGACGTCTCCCTCCACGCCGGCACGGCACCGGCATCGACCTCGCCCGGTTCCCCGGCCACGGCCGGCGGCAGGACGATGCGGAACAGGCTGCCGCCGCCCGGAGCCGACTCCAGCTCGATCCGTCCGCCGTGGGCGTCGACCGCCCGCCGCGCGATCGGCAGGCCGAGGCCGCTGCCGGCCGGCTTTTCGGAGTAGAAGATCTCGAAGATCCGCTCCCGCTTCTCGGGCGGGATGCCGGGACCTTCGTCGATGACCTCGATGCGCGCCTCACCGCGCTCGGTGGGCCCCGTGCGGACCAGGACCCTCTTTCCCTTCGAGCTCACCTCGAGCGCGTTCTGGAGAATGTTGACGAGGGCCTGCCGGATCTGGCCGCTGTCGATCCGCACCGGCGGGGTTCCCTCCTCCTGCTCGAAATCGAGCTCCACGCCGCAGCTCGCGAACTGGGGCCGCAGGAAGGCGACCACGTCCCGGACGATCTCCTCCACCTCCATTTCTTCCCGCTGGAGGCTGGCGGGGCGGGCGAAGGCGAGAAAGTCCTTGACCAGGCGCTCGAGACGCTGCACCTCCGCCCGGCTGGAGCGGAGCAAGGAGAGCGACTCGTCGTCCACGACCCCCTCGGCCAGCCCCTCCTCGAGGAGCTGGAGGTTGATGTTCATCGCGTTGAGCGGGTTGCGGATCTCGTGCGCGAGTCCGGAGGCGAGCGTGCCGAGAGCCGCGAGCTGGTCCGCGCGCTGCGCCTCGGCCTCGAGGCGGCGGACGCGGTGGACCATCCGCAGGACGTAGAGGAAGGCCACCGCCAGCAGGAGCAGGCTGACCGCGCCCCCGAAGAGAAGCTGGAGGACGAGCGAACGCCGCTGGCGCTCGAACTCGGCCTGCAGGGCGTTCGGGTCGAGGCCGACACGAACGGCGCCCGTCTGCGCCGCGAGCGGAACCTCGACCACCTGATCCCGCGTCACGCCGCGAAGCGCGAACGTCCGGCCCGGAACGCGGGGAATCGCCGGCGCCGGCGGCGCGTCGGGGCTGGGGGGCGCCGCCCCACCGAACGCCTGGCCGGTGTTCGCCACCGCCTCGCGCCGGCGGCTCTTCCGGAAGAGCAGGCGGCCGTCCGGCGTGAGAACCTCGACGAAATCGACCACCCGCAGCCGGGCGGTGTACCGGTCGATGACCCGGCCGAGAACGGCCCGCTTTTCGATCACGCGGAGGTGGTCGATCGCGCCCCCCGGCGCCAGCTCGGCGCTGATCTCCCCCGCCATCGCGCGCGCCGCCTCGATCGCCTCGATCATCTTGCTCCGCACGGCCCGCTGGTCGAAATCGTGGAAGAAGAGCCAGGCGACGAGGATCACGTCCGAGGCCAGCAGCAGGGCGAAGAGCACCACCGCCCGCAGCAGGAGCCGGCGCACCGCCTTCTCCGGTTGCCGCGACAGCATTCCGCGCACGTCGGGCCGCTCCTCATCGGCGCGGCGGGCCCGCCGGCCCCCGCCTCGCGAGTCTAGGCTCCCCCCCGGCTCCCGTCAATTAGACGTACCCAAAAGGTGACGCCAGCCGCGGCTCCCGGTGGGCCCGGGCCCGGTTCTCCAGGGTTGGAGCCGTAGTAAGATGGCGGCGAGGGGCGGCGGGACCTCGAGACCCCAGCCGGCGGGTGCTGCACCGGCACCGCACCAATGCGCGGTGACCGGTTCCACGAACGGCCCCGACATTGTTAGTAAGGGGCCGGAGGGTTCTCGGATGACGGAGCCGGCACGCCGTAGCAGGAGGAGATGGGAGGACCGTCCGAGCGAGCCCAAGCAGCGGCGGCGGTCCGCCGCGCCCAGGGGTAGCGAGAAGCTCGGCCTGTATTTGCGCCGCCTGCGGCAGGGCTACGGTTACTCCCTCAGGAAGGTCGAGGAAAAGGCGCGCCAGCAAGGCGGGGAGATCGACAACTCCCAGCTCAGCCGCTACGAGAAGGGGCTGTGCTACCCCTCGTTCGACAAGCTGCGCACCCTCGCCCGGATCTTCAACGTCTCCATCCAGACCTTCTCCGACGTGGTCGACCTCGAGGAACTCGAGCGGCATGCGCCGGAGAGCGACGACGTCGACGAGATTCTGCGCGACGCCCGAGCGGCCCGTGCCGTGGGCGAGTACGGGCGCGCGTACGCCCACTATCAGAAGGCGCGGCAACTCCTCGAGGAGCGGGGCGAAGGCGACACGCCGGCCGCGGCCCGCGTCCGCCTGTCGTGCGCCATCACGCTCTACCTCATGCGGAAGATCAGCCTCGCGGAGTACGAGCTGCGGCAGCTCCTCCGGCACGAAGACCGGCTCGACGACGGGCTGAAGGTGCGGGCCCTTCTGGAGCTGAGCAACGTCCACGCCAGTTTCGGTGACTATCTCCTCGCCGAGATCGAGGCGGAGCGGTCGATGGAGCTCGCCCGGAGGAGCGGCCAGCGGAGCCTCGAGGCGTTCGCCCATCATTGCCTCGGCCGGATCCTGCAGGACCGCGGCCGCCTCGACGAGGCGCTCGAACACTGGCACGAGGCTCTCAAGAGGTACCGCGAACTCGGAAATGTGAAGGAGGCCCTCAAGGTCAAGCGGAACCTGGGCCTGCTCTACGGCGCCAGGGGGCAGTTCCACGAGGGCGTCCGCCTGCTCAAGGAAGCGCAGGAGGAAGCACGGAAGGCGGGTCACCGCTGGACCGTCGCCTCGGCGGGGGCGTGTCTGGCGGAGCTGTACTACCACCGGGGGAACTACGACATCGCGAGACGCTACATGACCCAGTCGAACGCCATCGCCTCGAGCGGAGACGTCCAGTACGTCGACATCCTGTTCCTGAACGCCTTCTACCTGTGGCGCATCGCGGAAGCCGAAGGGAACGCCACCGAGGCTCGTGTCGCCCTGGGGCGACTGAAGTACCTGAGGCCCCACCTCGAGCAGGAGCTCCCCGAGGTGAGGGAGTTCGACCAGTACATCCAGAAAGGGGGTGGACGATGAAAGGCCTCGCGAGCCGACTCGCCCCGATCGTCCTGCTCGCGGCGGGCCTGCCCGCCCTGGGCTCGCTTCCCCGGGGCGCCACCGCGGGCGTGCGCCCGCACGACCTCGTTCCGACCTACCACGACCGGTCGGCCGCGGACGGACCGGTCTTCATGGCCGAGGACGCGAACGGCCGGCTCTGGGCGACCTGGGCCTACAGGGCGGGCGGCGAATGGGACATCGCCGTCTCCCGGGCCGTCGGCCGCGTCTGGACCGCGCCCCAGCTGCTTGGCGTCGCCAACGGGATGGACGACCTCGACCCCCGGCTTCTCTTCCTCCCGGACGGAACCGGGATCCTCGCCTGGTGGCAGCGCGGGCCGTTGCCGGAGCAGGCCGCGGTGGTCGTCTCCTACCTCGATAGCCGCACCGGCACGGTCTTCTCGCCGCCCGAGCGGCTCAGCGACGACACGGAGGTCGCGAGCCATCCCAGCCTCTTCCTGACGGACGGCATGCCCCTGGTGGGCTACACCGCCCGGCCGGCCGACGGCGAGGAGAGCCGGGCGAGCGTCGCGGTCCGGCCGCTCCGGCGCCAGCGCCCCGACGGGGGAGCCGAGGGGCCCGAGCCGTGGCCGGACGTGAGGTTCAAGCCTCCGAAGAACCGAGAAGGAGGGGCCAACGACGGCTCCAACTGACGGATCCGGCGCGCACCGTTCGGGGCCGCGGCCTCCGGGCCGCGGCCCTCGTGTCTAAGCCCCTGAAAAGGAAGGAAGTTCCCAAACGGGGTTGACACAGTCCGGACGACCGCCGTAGAGTCCCGGTGGGAGAAGGTGGGCCGTGGTGGGAGGCCCAGCCCGGCGCGGGCCCTGCCGGCGCCGGATCTCCCCGCTGGGACGCTTTCGGTGGGCTTCCACGACCGGGACTGAGGAGCGGGCCCCGGCCCCCGGGCCGGGTGGGAGCGGCGATGCTGCGGGGACACGCGACGGCCCGGGTCGACGCCAAGGGGCGGATCAAGATTCCGGCCGAGTTCCTCGACACCTTCCTTTCGCTCTGCGGCGAGGGCCGGCGCGTGTACATCACCTCCCTCGACGGGGTTCGCGCACAGGTCTACCCCCTGCCGGTCTTCCGCGACCTCGAGACCCGGTTGGCGAAGCTCAACTCCACCGACCCCCTGCTCGACCACTACAAGCTCACGCTCAGCTACTGGGGACGCGAAACCAGCGTGGACCGGCAAGGACGGATCCTGATCCACCCCCTCCTCCGCGAGCGGGCCCGCTTCAACGGAGAGGTGTCCGTCTTCGGCAAACAGCGCGTCCTCGAGCTGTGCGACCACGCGCGGTTCCGCGAGCAGCCGCCGGTCCTGACGCCCGAGCAGCTGGCCCAGCTCGCGCAGTACGGGCTGTAGACGTGCCGTACGGAGCGGCGTGCATGGTCGATCCTCCCGCCAGGCATCGACCGGTGATGGTGCCGGAAGTGCTCGAAGCGCTCGCGCCCCGACCGGGCGCCCTGCTCCTCGACGGCACGGTCGGTCCGGGGGGGCACGCCGAGGCGTGGCTCGAGGCGGCCGGCGAGGGAGCCGAGCTGATCGGCCTCGACCGGGACGCCTCGGCGCTGGCGCTCGCCCGGCGCCGCCTGCAGCGGTTCGGCGAGCGGGTGAGGCTGTTCCACTGCGACTACCGGGAGGCCCCGGCCCTGCTCGACCGGCTCGGCCGGCGCCCGGACGCCGTCCTGCTCGATCTCGGGCTCGGCTCGCACCAGGTGGACGATCCGGAGCGCGGATTCTCCTTCAGGCTCGACGGCCCGTTGGACATGCGCTTCGACCGGGACCGCCCCGGCCCGACCGCCGCCGAGATCCTGGCTCACGCCTCCGAACCGGAGCTGGCCCGGATCCTCTCCGAGTACGGAGAGGAGCGCGCGGCGAAGAAGCTCGCCCGGCGGCTGGTGGAGGCGAGGAAGCGCCGCCCCTTCCGCACGACGCGGGAGCTGGCGGACTTCGTCCGGGGAGTCGTGCCGGCCCGGGGCCGCCGCCGCCTCGACCCCGCCACGCGCACGTTCCAGGCGCTCCGGATCGCCGTGAACGACGAACTCTCCGGGCTGGCGGAGGCGCTGTCGGGACTGGTGGAGCGCCTGCCAGCCGGCGGCCGCATCGCGGTGATCGCCTTCCACAGCCTCGAGGACCGGATCGTCAAGCGCACCCTCCGGCGTCTCGCCGAGCCCTGCCGCTGCCGCCGGGGAGACCCCTGCACCTGCGGCGCGCTCCAATGGATCGAGCTGGTCCAGCGCCGGGCCCTCCGGCCGGACCCCGGCGAGGTCGCGGCCAACCCGCGGGCGCGTTCCGCGCGCCTGCGCTGGGGGGTGCGCCGATGAGCCTCCCGGCCGGTGTCGTCAATCGCCCGCCGGCGGCCGCGTCCCCTCCCGTGGTCGTCGCGGGTCTGGCGCGCATCGTCTTGGCCCTCCTGGGGCTCCTCCTCCCGCTGCTCCTGCAGGCCGCCGCGCAGGTCCCGGGACTCGTCTGGCAAAAGGATGCGGCGCGACTGGAAGAGCGGCTCGCGCGCCTGCGCGAAGAGCGCAGGCGTTACGCCGCCGAGCGCGCGTCGCTGTTGAGGGCCGAGCGCCTGCGCCGCGAAGCGGAACGGCTCGGTCTCGGACCGGCACCCCCCGGCGCCGGGCCGCTCGTGCTGCGGCGGGAGGGGAGGCCGTGATTCCCCGGGAGCGGAAGTGGCGCCGGAGGCGCCGGACGCTCATGCTGGCGACGCTCGCCGCGAGCGCGCTGCTGGCCGCCCGCCTCGTGGAGCTGCAGGTCCTCGCCCACGAGCGCCTGGCGGCCTTCGCCCGGGCGCAAGCGAGCGAGCGGGTGCTCGTCCCCGGCCCGCGGGGCGAGATCGTCGACAGGGACGGCCGCATCCTCGCGATCAGCGTCCCCACGAGGGTGCTCGTGGTCGAGCCGAAGCGGATCGAGCGCCGCGCGCTGGCGGCGATCGAGAGGGCCGCCCGCGTTCGGCCGGGCCGCCTCACCTCCCGTCCGGACGATCCGTGGGAGCTCGTCACGCGAGACTGCGATCCGCGGTGCGAGAAGGAGATCCTGGCGCTCGTCCACAAGCACGTCGTGCCCAAAACCGCCGTCCATCTGTCGCCCGGCTTTCGCCGCCGCTATCCGAACGGGCCGCTCGCCGCATCGCTGCTCGGCTTCGTGACCGAGGACGGATCGGTCGCCGAAGGGCTCGAACGGCAGTACGACGCCCTGCTGCGCCCGACCGACACCCAGGTCCTCCAGGTCAAGGACGGATACCGGCGCGTGTGGGCGAGGGCGGGGAGTCCGATCCCGCGCGAGCCGTCGTCACTGATGCTCACGATCGACGCCCGCCTCCAGGAGGTCCTCGAGAACGCCCTCGACGAGGCGCTGCTCCGGCATGAGGCGCGGGCCGCGGAGGGGTTGATCCTCGATCCGCGCAACGGCGAGATCCTCGCGCTCGCCGTGCGGCCCAGCTTCGATCCGAATCGGTTCTTCGAGGCGTCCCCGGAGCGACACCGAAATGCGGTGGTGGAGCGCGCCCACGAGCCGGGTTCGGTGATGAAGCCGTTCGTCGCCGCGGCGCTCGTCGAATCGGGCGCCGCCGGTGCGAACGACACCGTTTTCGCCGAGCACGGAACCTGGCGCGACGGCCGCCTGACGATCCACGACCATCACCCGTTCGGGCGCCTCACGCTGCCGGGTGTCCTCGAGGTTTCGAGCAACATCGGCATCGCGAAATTCGCGCGGAGGCTCGCTCCGGACCGGCTGTACCGCATCCTCAGCGCCTTCGGGTTCGGCCGCCGCACCGGCGTCGACCTGCCGGCGGAATCCCCGGGCACGCTCCCGCCGCCCCCGCGCTGGCGCGGGCGCGACCGGTACGCCATCTGCTTCGGCTACTGCATGACGGCGACGACCCTCCAGCTCGCCGCCGCCTTCGGCGCGCTGGCGAACCAGGGGCGCTGGGTCACGCCCCACGTGGCCCGCGCCTGGGGAAGCCCGGAAGGCTCCTGGCACCGCACGCGCGCGCCCCGGGAGCGCCAGGTGCTCAACCCCGCCACCGCGACAACGATCGCCGGATGGCTGCGGCGCGTCGTCGAGGGAGACCACGGGACGGGAAGGCTGGCGGCCGTGCCCGGCTTCACCGTGGCGGGGAAGACCGGGACCGCGGAAAAGCTGGTCCACGGCCACTACGACCGGTCGCGCAACCGCGTCGTCTTCGCCGGCTTCGTGCCTGCCGCCTCCCCCCGCCTGGTCGCGGTGGTGGCGCTGGACGAACCCCGGCGCGAAGGGCGCACCGCCGGCCGCGTCGCCGCACCGGTCTTCGCCCGGGTCGCCGCGGAGGCCCTCCGGCTCCTCCGGGTCGAGCCGGACGCCGCGCCGCCCGCCACCCTGCTGGCGTCTCGCACCGGTGGGCGGTCCGCGGACCGGGAGCGCGCCGGAGGGACGCGGTGATGCGTCTGTCCGAGCTCGCCGCCGGCCTGCCGGATGTCCGCCTGCACGGTGACGGCGAGGTGGGCGGCCTGTCGCTCGACTCCCGCACCGTCTCGCCGGGCGACCTGTTCGCGGCGCTCCCGGGACGGCGCGCGGACGGCCGGCGGTACGCCGCCGAGGCGGCCGCCCGGGGCGCTTCGGCCATCCTCGCCTCCCCGCCGCGTCCCCCCGGCTGGCCCGAGGATCGCCCGTGGGTGGAGGCCGACCGGCCCCGACGTGCTCTCGCCGAACTGAGCCGCCGTTTCTTCGAGCGGCCCGACGAGCGGTTGCTGGTGGCCGGAATCACCGGCACCGACGGGAAGACGACGACCGCGTGGCTGGCGCGAGCCGCCTTGGAGCGGAGCGGGATCGCGGCGGCGTGCGGAGGCACGCTCGGTTTCCGCTTCGGCGACGAAACGCTCCCGTCGGCCCTCACCACACCCGAGGCCCCCGACCTGTTCGCCATGCTGGCGCGCGCCGCCGAGAGCGGAGCTCGGGCCGCCGTCATCGAGGTCTCGAGCGCCGCGGTGGAGGCCGAGCGCGTGGCGGGGCTTCGCTTCGCCGCGGCCCTGCTGACCAACCTCGGCCGCGATCACCTCGACCTCCACGGCGACGCGGAGCGCTACGCGGCCGCGAAGGCACGCCTGTTCGGGATGCTGCCGGAGCCGGCGGCGGCGCTGCTGCCCGCGGACGATCCGTCCTTCGAGCGGTTCGCCCGGGCGGCGGCCCGCCGCCGGATCGTCACCTTCGGTACCTCCCCGTCGGCCGACTGGCGGGTGGCCGACCACGAGGCGAGCCCCGCGGGCGCTCGCTTCCGCCTGACCGGCCCCGGCCTGGACACCGAGGTCCGCACCTCCCGGCCCGCCCCGTGGGATGCGGCCAACCTCGCCGCCGCGGTGGCCCTCGCCGTCGAGCTGGGAGCCGATCCCTCCGCTGCCGTGGCGGGGGCCGCGGAGGCCGATTCCCCGCCCGGACGATGGCAGGTGATCGCGGGCGGCGAGCCCTTCCTCGCCGTCGTCGATTACGCCCACACGCCGGAGGCGCTCACGCGAGCCCTCGAGCTGATGCGCCGGCTGGTCTCGGGGAGCGTCATCGTCGTTTTCGGCTGCGGCGGCGAGCGCGACCGGACCAAGAGGGGACCGATGGGCGAGGCGGCGGGGCGGCTGGCCGACCGAGTCATCGTCACCGACGACAACCCGCGGCGGGAGGATCCCGAGTCGATCGCCGCGGACGTGCTGGCGGGAATCCGCCGAGCGCGCCCCCTTCGGGCCAGGAGCGTCGAGAGGGTCGCCGACCGGGCCGAAGCGATCGCCCGCGCGGTCGAGCTCGCCCTCCCGGGCGACGGTCTGCTCGTCGCCGGCAAGGGACACGAGCGCTACCAGGAGATCGGAGACGAGCGGCGCCCGTTCGACGACCGGGCAGAACTTCGCGCAGCGCTGGCCGCGCGCGGGGTGGCTCGATGATTCCCCGCCCGGTCGTCGAGATCGCCGGCGCCATGGGAGGAGTGCTCGCCTCCGGCGATCCCGGAACCATCGCGCGCGGGGTGGCGATCGATTCGCGGGAGGTGCGTCCCGGCGATCTGTTCTTCGCCATCCGCGGGCCGCGCCACGACGGGCACGACTTCGCGGCGGAGGCGGCGGCGCGCGGTGCGGCGGCCCTGGTGGTGGAGCGGCCCCCGGCCGCTCACGGGAGCGCGGCGTTGATCCGCGTCGCCGACACGACCGCCGCGCTCGGAGCCCTCGCCGCCGACGAGCGGCGGCGGCGCGCGGGGCTGCTCGTGGTGGCCATCACCGGAAGCGCCGGAAAGACCACCACCCGCGAACTGACCGGAGCGGCGCTCGGCGCGCGGCTGCGCGTCGCCACCGCACGGGGGAACCTCAACAACCAGTGGGGCCTGCCCCTGACCCTGCTGACACTCCCCGAGAAGATCGACGCGGCGGTGGTCGAACTGGGCATGAACCACCCCGGCGAAATCGCCTCGCTGACCCGCCTGGCGCGTCCGGACATCGGCGTGATCACCAATGCCGGCCGGGCCCACATCGGCTTTTTCGCGGACGAACGGGAGGTGGCCCGGGCGAAGCTCGAACTGTTCCGCGAGATGCCCGCCGGCGCCCCCGGCGTGGTCGACGGCCGCCCCGGTCCCCTGGCCGAAGCGCTGGCTGATCTTTCCCCGCGCCGCCTGGTCCGCTTCGCGATCGCCGGCGAGGCGCAGGATGCCGATCTTCTCGCGCACGACGTGAACACCGACCTCACCACCGGCAGCGCGTTCACCGTCGATGGGGTGCGCGTCACCCTGCGGCTTTGGGGGCGTCACGCGGTGCGCAACGCGCTGGCCGCGCTCGCCGCCGCGCGCGAGGCGGGGGTGCCGCTCGAGGAGGCCTCGCACCGCCTGGCGGCGGTCGAGCCGCCGCCCGGTCGCGGCCGACTGATTCCCCTCGCCGGAGACGTCCTCCTGATCGACGACACGTACAACGCCAATCCCGAGGCGGTGCTCGCCGTGCTCGAGGCGCTCCGGAGTTCGTCCCGCGCCGGCCGGCGGGTGGCGGTGCTCGGCGACATGCGCGAGCTGGGCAGGCGGGCGCCGGAGCTGCACCGCTCGATCGGCCGGGCGGCCGCCGCGGCAGGCCTCGGCCTTCTGGTGGCGGTGGGCGAGCACTCCGGCGACCTCGCGGACGGCGCGCGCGCAGGCGGACTCGCCGAGGTGCGGTGCTATCCGACGACCGAGTCGTTGCTGCCGGAGATCGGCCGGCTGATCGCGGACGGCGACACGGTGCTGCTCAAGGCGTCGCGGGCGTTGCGCTTCGAGCGCCTTCGCGACGCTCTCGCCGAAGCGCGGGCGGCGGGGGTGCGGCGATGATGTACGAGTGGCTGTACGGGCTGCGGGGCCTGTTCTCGCCGCTCAACGTCTTTCGCTACATCACGTTCCGCTCGGCGCTGGCGGCGGTCAGCGCCATCTTGATCAGCTTCGCCCTGGGACCACCCCTCATCCGCTGGCTGCGCCGCCAGCAACTCGGGCAGCCGGTCCGCACCGACGGGCCGCAGACGCACCTCGCGAAGGAGGGCACACCCACCCTCGGCGGCCTGCTGATCCTCGCCGCCGTGTTCGCGCCGGTCCTGCTGTGGGGCGACCTGCGGAACCCGTACGTCTGGACAGCGATCGGCACGACCGCCGGATTCGGGTTGATCGGCCTTTGGGACGACCTGCTCAAGCTCCGCCACCGCGACACGCGGGGCCTGCCGGCGGCCGCCAAGATGGCCGCCCAGGGGCTTCTGAGCGCGCTGGTCGGCGGCCTCCTCTACGCCACCGGCTTTCCGACCACGCTGACCCTTCCGTTTTTCAAGGATCTCTCGCCCGATCTCGGGGTGCTGTTCGTCCCCTTCACGATGCTGGTGCTGATCGGGTCGGCCAACGCCGTCAATCTCACCGATGGCCTCGACGGCCTTGCGATCGGGACGACCGGCATCGCCATCGCCACCTTCACCGTGATCACCTACGGCGCGGGACACGCCGTCATCGCCCGCTACCTCGGCATTCCCTTCGTCCTCGGCGCGGGCGAGCTGGCGGTGTTCGGGGCGGCACTCGTCGGCGCCAGCCTGGGCTTCCTCTGGTTCAACGCCCACCCAGCGGAGATTTTCATGGGCGACGTCGGGTCGATGGCGCTCGGCGGAGCGATCGGAACGATCGCGGTCATCTGCAAGGAGGAACTCCTTCTCGTGATCGCCGGCGGGCTGTTCGTTCTGGAGGCCCTGTCGGTCATCCTCCAGGTCGGCTCGTACCGGCTACGGGGCAAGCGGGTGCTGCGGATGGCGCCCCTGCACCACCACTTCGAACAGATCGGCTGGCCGGAACCGAAGGTGGTGATCCGGTTCTGGATCGTCGGGATCCTGTTCGCCCTCGGAACGCTGGCGACCCTCAAGGTGCGGTGAGCGGGGGCCGGGAGCGATGAGCGTGGCCGTGCGGGTGCGAGAGAGCGCGATCGACCGGTCGAGGCGGCGGTGGTCGGGCCGCTCGGTCCTCGTCGTCGGGCTCGGCCGATCGGGCTGCGCCGCGGCGCGCCATCTCCTGGCCGCCGGCGCGAGGGTGACCGCCGTGGACCTCAGGCCGCTCGAGGAGCTCGGCCCCGAGCCGGCGGCTCTGCGCGCGGCGGGGGTGGCCGTCCGGTGCGGCCCGCACGACGTGTCCGACTTCCTCGCCGCCGAGGCGATCGTCCTCTCCCCCGGCGTTCCGGCCGACCGCCCGGAGGTCCGGCTCGCGCGCGAGCGGGGCGCGCCGGTCCTCACCGAGATCGACCTGGTGGCTCCGGCGGTGTCGAGCCGCACCGTTGCGATCACGGGGAGCAACGGAAAGAGCACCGTCACCGCGCTCGTCGCGGCGATGCTGGGCGAGGCGGGATACGACGCGGTTCCCTGCGGCAACTTCGGACTGCCGCTGGCCGACGCGGTGCAGGGCGACCACCCCGGCCGGCGCTACTCGCTCGAGCTCTCCAGCTTCCAGCTCGAGACGACGAGCGAACTGCGTGCCGCCGCCGCCGTGCTGCTCAACGTCCAGCCCGACCACATCGATCGGCACGGGACGTTCGAGGCGTACCTGGCGGCGAAGGCGAGGATCGCAAAGCTGCGCTCCCCCGGTGCCCCGTTGATCGTCGTCCGCGACGATCCCGGCGCGGCCGCCGTCGCCTCGAACGCCGAGGAGCCGGTCCTGGAGGTGTCCGCCGGCGGGCCGGTCGGCCGCGGGGGCGGCGTCGAGGGCGGCCGGCTGGTGCTCCGGCTCGGCGCGGCGCCGGTGCCGGTGGCCCGAGCGGACGCCCTCCCGCTCCCGGGCCGCCACAACCTCGCCAACGCCCTCGCCGCCGCCTGCGCCGCCGCGACGCTCGGTGCGCCCCCCGAAGCGATCCGCCGGGCCCTCGAGACCGCCGCGCCGCTGCCGCACCGGCTGGAGCCGTGCGGCACCGTGGACGGCGTGCGCTACGTGGACGACTCGAAGGCGACCAACGTCGCGGCAGCCGTCGCCGCCGTCGACGCACTCGCCGGCGAGGCCGGAACCCTCTTCGTCCTGCTCGGCGGCCGCGACAAGGAGGGCGACTTCTCTCCGCTCGCCGAGCGCCTCGCCGCCTGCCGCGCGGTCCCGATCGTCTTCGGCGAAGCGGGAGAGAAGATCGCCGCGGTCCTGGAGGCGAGGGGGCTCGCCCCGCGCCGCGCCCGCACGCTCGAAGAGGCGGCGCGAGCGGCACGCGCCGAGGCGCGAGCGGGCGACGTCGTGCTGCTCGCCCCCGCGTGCGCCTCGTTCGACGCCTTTCCCGGGTTCGCCGCCCGCGGCGACGCATTCGCGAAGCTCGTGCGCCGCTTCGCCGGAGAGGAGCCGTGAACGCGCCCGCCGCGGATCGCCGGTGGCCGGCCCGGGGACTCGACCCCGCCCTGCTGAGTTCGGCCATCGGTCTGGCGATCGCGGGGGTGGCGATCTCGGGCTCCGCGCGCGCCTTCGGCGACGCCTCGGCCGGCCCCCGGCCCGAGGGGGTCGGCGAGGCGCTGGCGCACCTCGGCATCGGCCTCGTCCTCATGGGAATGGCGGCGCTGATCGACTACCGCCGCCTCGCGCGGCCCGCGGTGGTGTGGGGCGCGCTCGCCGGAATCGTCCTGCTCCTCGTCGCGGCACCGCTCGCCGCACCGGAGATCAAGGGAACGCACCGCTGGATCCGCTTCGGCGGGACGACGGTGCAGCCCTCGGAGCTCGCCAAGCCGGTCCTGGTGCTCGTCGTGGCCGCGGCGCTGGCCCGCGCGGGCGACGCCGTCCGGACGTGGTCGGGCCTCGCACGTCCGCTGGCGGCCGGGGGCATCATCGTCGCCCTGGTGCTCGCGGGGCGCGACCTGGGGACGCCGGTGCTGATGGGCACGGTGATCCTCGCGATGGCCTACGCGGCCGGCGCCCGCCACCGGCACCTCGCCGCGCTCGCCGCGGGTGCGGCGCTGGTGTTCGCACCGCTGGTCCTTTTCGAGTCGTACCGGAGCGCGCGGTTCGCCGGGTGGGGCGCGGCGCTCCGCTTCCCGTTCGGAACGCTGGACGGAGTGCATCTCCAGGTGCGCCAGTCGCTGGCGGCGATCGGCTCCGGCGGCGTCTGGGGCAAGGGCTTCGGGATGTCGACCCAGAAGGCCTTCTTCCTCCCGGAGGCCGACAACGACTTCGTGTTCGCCATCGTGGGAGAGGAGCTCGGCCTGATCGGGGCCCTCGCGGTGCTCGCGGCGTTTCTCGTCCTGGCCTGGCGCGGGTTCGCCGCCGCCGACCGCGCCACCGAACCGTTCGGCCGGCTGGTCGCGCTGGGGGCCACCTGGTCGATCTGCGCCCAGGCGCTGTGCCACCTCGCCGTGGCCACCGCGCTCCTGCCGCCGAAAGGGCTGCCGCTGCCGTTCCTCTCGACGGGGGGTTCTTCCCTCGTGTCGAGCTGCGTGCTGGTCGGGTTGGTCCTGAACGTCTCGCTCAGGGGGCGCCGCCATGCCGGCTGAACGGCCCATCGTGATCGCCGGTGGCGGCACCGGGGGCCACGTCTTCCCCGGCCTCGCCGTCGCCGAAGAGCTCCGGCGGCGGCGCCCGTCGGGGAGGCTCCTGTGGATCGGCGCGCGGGGCGGCCTGGAGGAGCGCCTGGTTCCGAGGCACGCGATACCGCTGACGCTGCTCCCCCTCGCCGGCGCCGCCCACCTCGGCTTGCGGCGCGGCCTCAGGGCCGCCTGGCTCGCCGGGTGGGCCACCGCGCGCCTGTGGCTCAGGTTCCTGCGGGAGCGCCCCGCCCTCCTGATCGGCGTCGGCGGGTTCGCCTCCGGACCGGCCCTGCTCGCGGGGGCGCTGCTCGGGGTGCCGACCCTCATCCTCGAGCAGAACGCGGTGCCCGGGAGAACCAACCGCCTGCTCTCCACCGTGGCGGCCGCGGCGGCGGTCAGCTTCCCCTCCAGCGCGCGGCAGTTGCGATGCCCGTGCGTGGCGACCGGGAACCCGGTGCGGCGCGAGATCGCCGCCGCGCCTCCGCGCGCCGCGGGCCCGCTCCGCCGCCTTCTCGCCGCCGGAGGCAGCCGCGGCGCGCGTGCCCTCAACGAGGCGTGGGAGCGGGCGCTCCCGCGGCTGGCCCGGCTTCCCCTGTCGGTGGAGCTCCAGACCGGCCCCGACGACGCCGAGCGGCTTCGCCGGGCGGCCCGGGAAGCCGAGGCCGCGCCGGGTGCACGGCTCGAGGTGGAGGTGGCCGAGTTCTTCGACGACATCCCGCGCCGGCTCGCTTCGGCCGACCTCTTCGTGGGACGAGCCGGGGCGACGACCGTGGCCGAGCTGACCGCCGCGGGGCGGGCTTCGCTGCTCGTCCCCTACCCCCACGCGGCCGACGACCACCAGCGCGCCAACGCGCGGGCGCTCGCGGCCGCCGGTGCGGCGCTCGTGATCGACCCCGACGAGCTGACGCCGGAACGGCTGGCCGCCGCGATCGAGGCCCTCGCGGCGGACCCGGCGCGGCTCCAGCGCATGAGCGACGCCGCCCGCCGCCTCGGCCGGCGCGACGCGGCGGCGCGGGTCGCCGACCTGGCCGAGAAGCTCGCTCTCCGGCCGGCACGGGAGGCGGCATGAGGCTCGGGCGCGTCCGGCACGTCCATTTCGTCGGGATCGGCGGCTCGGGCATGAGCGGCATCGCCGAGGTCCTGCTCAACCTGGGCTATCGCGTGTCCGGCTCGGACGCCCGGCCGAACGAAGCGACCGAGCGGCTGGCGCGGCTCGGCGCGCGGGTCCACATCGGCCACGCGGAGAGCCAGGTCGAGGGAGCCGACGTGGTCGTCGTCAGCTCCGCCATCCGGCCCGGGAACCCGGAGGTCGTCGCCGCGCAGCGGGCGCGCATCCCCGTCATCCCGCGCGCGGAGATGCTCGGGGAACTGATGAGGATGAAGTACGCGGTGGCGGTCTCCGGTTCGCACGGCAAGACCTCCGTCACCGCGATGCTGGCGCAGGTCCTTTCGCGCTGCGGTCTCGATCCCACGGTGGTCATCGGCGGCCGGTTCGGCGTGCTCGGCAGCAACGCGAAGCTCGGCCGCGGCGAACTCATGGTCGCCGAAGCCGACGAAAGCGACGGCTCCTTCCTCCGCCTGTTCCCCACCTGGGCCGTCGTGACGTGCATCGATCGCGAGCACATGGACCACTACCGCGACCTGTCCGACCTGCACGACGCCTTCGTCCAGTTCCTCGGGCGGATCCCGTTCTACGGGGCCGCCGTCGCCTGCCTGGACGACGAGGGGGTTCAGGCGATCCTGCCGCGTCTCGACCGGCGCGTCGTCACCTACGGACTGAACCCGCACGCCGACTTCCGCGCGGGCGCGATCGAAGTGGAGGGCTTCCGCACCCGGTTCACGGTGCAGCGCGGCGAGGAACCGCCGCTGCCGGTGGTTCTGCAGACGCCGGGTCGCCACCAGGTGCGCAACGCGCTCGCCGCCCTGGCGGTCGCCGACGAGCTGGGCCTGTCGCTGCGGGTCGCCGCGGCGGCCCTGGAGGATTTCCCCGGCGCCGACCGCCGCATGCAGCGCCTGGGCGAGCGCGGCGGCGTCCTGGTCGTCGACGATTACGGGCATCACCCGCGGGAAATCGTCGCCACCCTGCGGGCGCTCCGGGAAGCGGTGGGTAGCCGCCGGCTGGTCGTCCTGTTCCAGCCGCACCGGTACACGCGGACCGCCGACCTTTTCGACCTGTTCACGCGGAGTTTCCACGAAGCCGACGTCCTGGTGCTGACCGACATCTACCCTGCCGGCGAACCGCCGATCCCCGGCGTCGACGCCCAGCGGCTCGCCGAGGCGATCGCGGAGCGCGGGCACCGCGACGTCTCCTGGGCCGGCGATCTCGAGCGCGGGGTGGCGCGCGTGCTCGAGTGCCTGCGCCCCGGGGACGTGGTGCTGACTCTCGGTGCCGGCACGGTCGGCGGCGCCGGCCGCGCGATCCTCGACGCGCTCCCGAGCGGAAAGGAGGTGCGGCCGTGAGCGCCCCCGCCCGCAGCCGCCGGATTCCCGACCCGTACCTCGCGATCGCCCGGGAGCTGGGAGTCGTCGCGCTTCCCGAAGAGCCGCTGGCCCGCTACACCACCATGCGGGTCGGGGGTCCCGCGGCCGTGCTCTTCCTGCCCCGCACGATCGACCAGGCGGCGCGCCTGCACGCCGCGATCGCCGGCGGCCCGCTTCCGGTGCGGTTCCTCGGCGGGGGGAGCAACGTGATCGTGGCCGACGAGGGGATTCGCGCCGCGGTCATCGCCACTCACGGCATCGACGGCGAGCCGGAACGCGAGGGAGACGACCGCATCTTCGTCCCGGCCGGCCGGCCGGTCCCCGGCCTGGTCCGCTGGGCCGCACGGGAGGGGCTCGCCGGGCTCGAGTTCGCCGAGGGGATCCCCGCCCGCGTCGGCGGTGCGATCCGCATGAACGCCGGAGCCCACGGCCGCTGCTTCGCCGATGCGGTGGCGGAGGTCCTCGTCGCCGGCCGGGACGGCCGTCCGGAGCGGCGGCGGCCCGGCTCCGGTGACTTCGGCTACCGGGACAGCTTCGTGGCCCGGGAAGGCCTGTTGGTGCTCGGCGCCGTGTTCCGGCTCACACCGGAAGATCCGGAGCGGATCCAGGAACGCGTGCGCGCCTTCCGCGAGCGGCGCCGCGCCACGCAGCCGCTCTGGGAGCGCTCCGCGGGATGCGTCTTCGCCAACTGGCCCGGCCGGCCGGCCGGCGCGCTGATCGAGCGCCTCGGCCTGAAGGGGACGGCTGTCGGGGGAGCCGAGGTTTCTCCCGTGCACGGGAACTTCATCGTCAATCGCGGCAACGCGACCGCGCGGGACGTGCTCGCGCTCATCGAACTCGTTCGCGAGCGTCTCGCCGCCGCGACCGGCCTCGAGCCGAGGCTCGAGGTGGAGATCTGGAGGGACGAGGCATGACACGCAACCGCGGTGGGGGCCGTTCCCGGCGGCGCGGACCGCGGCGGTCACGGTCGCCCGTGTGGCGGCCCGCCGTCGCCGTCGCCGGCGCCGTCGCGGCGGCCGTCGCCTTCGGCTGGGCCGCGCGGGCTCTGGTCCTTTCGCCTGCACTGCGCGTGGCCCGGACCGCGATCGTCGGCAACGAAAGGGTGCCGAAGGGGGCGGTGCAGGCGGCGGTGGCCGACGCGTTGGGCCGCCCGATCCTTCTCCTCTCCCTGCCGCGGCTGCGCGCCGCGGTGGAGGCGATTCCCGGCGTCGAGCACGCCCTGATCGCACGGCGCCTGCCCGACCTTCTCGAGGTCCGGGTGCGGGAGCGCCGGGCGGTGGCGCGGGCGGAGATCGGCGGGCACGAGTGGCTCGTCGACACCGCCGGCTTTCTCTTCCCCCCGGGTCCGGGGCTCCCGGGCGACGCCGATCTCCCGCTTCTCCGCGGACTCGCCACCGCCGAGGGCTCGCGCACCTTGGCCGCGGCGGACCGCGCCGGGCTGGCCGCGATCGCCGCCCTCGCGTCGGTGACCGGCCGGCCCGCACCTCCCGGCACGGTCGTCGATCTCACCACGCCGGACAAGATCGTGCTGCATCCCGGCCCGAAGGCGCCGGCGCTCTGGCTCGACCGCGCCGAGCCGGAAAGGAACCTCGAGCAGCTCTTCGCCTGGCAGGACAAAGTGGCGGCGCTCGCCCCCGGCCGCCCGGTCGATCTCCGCTTCCCCGGCCGGCTGACGATCGTCCCGGCCGCCGGCCTGAGGAGGAAATGAGGATGTCCAGGAACAGCGACACGATCGCCGCCATCGACCTCGGCACCCACCGCTGCTGCTGCGTCGTCGCCGAAATCGTCGGCCCGGACCGGCTCGACGTGATCGGAATCGGGACCTCGCACACGGACGGCATTCGCAAGGGCGTGATCGTCAACCTCGAGGCGCTGGTCGGTTCCATCCGGCGCGCGGTGGAGCAGGCGGAGGCGATGGCGAGCCGCCGGATCGAGGCCGCGGTGGCCACCGTGCCGGCGCTCCGGCTGCGCTCGTTCACCTCGCGCGGCGTCGTCACCATCTCGGGGCACGACCGCATCGTCTCTCCCAAGGACCTGCGAAGGGTGCTCGACACCGTGCGGGCGGTCCAGATCCCGGCCGGGCAGGAGATCCTCCACGTTCTGCCCCAGGAGTACACGCTCGACGACCAGGAGGGGATCCAGGATCCGATCGGGATGACGGGGTCCCGCCTCGAGGCGAGCGCCCAGGTGGTCACGATCCCCACCCAGGTGGCGCAGCACGCCGTCAGCGCGCTCAACCGCGCTCGCATCGAGGCGATCTCGCTCGTCGCCCCCCAGCTCGCCGCCGCCGAGGCCGCGCTCACCCGGGAGGAGCGCGAACAAGGCGTGTTCCTCGTCGACTGCGGCGGCGGGACGACCGACATCGCCCTGTACGAGCGCGGGGCGCTCTGGTTCACCGGATCGGTGCCGGTGGCGGGAGAGCTGATCACCAACGACATCTCGATCGGACTGCGAACGCCCGTGCCCGAGGCGGAGCAGCTCAAGCGCTCCCACGCCAGCACCATCCCGGCCGACGACGACGTGCCGATCGAGGTGCCTGCCGTGGGCGGCGCTCCCCCGCGCGTCATCGCCGCCTCTCTCCTCAGCCAGATCGTCACCCCGCGCGTCGAGGAGATCTTCGAGCTGTCGCGATCGCTGATCGACCGGTTCGGGCTGGGGCATCGGGCGCGCGCGGGTGCGGTCCTGGTCGGCGGCACCGCGAACCTCGACGGTGCGCTCGAGACCGCCGAAGGAAAGCTCGGCATGCCGGTCCGCCTCGGCGTCCCCATGGGGTTGGGCGGCCTCACCGAGGACATCAAGGCGCCGAGCTTCGCCACCCCGGTCGGCGCCTGTCTGTGGGAACTGCGCGAGGGGCGGAAGCAGCGCGCGTGGGAGATGGGGGCGAGCGCGCCCCTCAAGGTGATGGGAGGACTGTGGCGCGGCCTGTCCCGTGCCACGTCCTGGTTCGGGCAGATGTTCTGAGCCGGAGGCGGGGGCACCGCCCGCCGACGGCCGGCGAGACGTGAGCGAGGAGGGAGACGATGGCGCAGAAGAGCAAGGGCACGGCGGTCCAGGCCGGCCGCAGGTTGCGCTTCACGATGGACGACATCGAGGAGACGCCCGCGGTGCGGCCGGCCCGCGAGCGGGCGAGAAAGTCCGGGCTCGGCATCGCCAGAGCGCTGGCCGAGGCGGCCGCCGAACAGCGGAAAGGGCAACGGTCGGTGCCCCGCGAGGAGGCGCCGCCGGGGGCCGTCCTCAAGGTGGTGGGTGTCGGAGGCGGGGGCGGCAACGCCATCAACCGGATGATCGCCGCCGGCGTCGCCGGGGTGGAGTTCATCGCGGTGAACACCGACGCCCAGGCCCTCCGCGTCAACCGCGCCGAGAAGAAGATCCAGATCGGGGCCAAGCTGACCCGGGGTCTCGGCGCCGGCGCGCGGCCGGAGATCGGCCGCGAAGCGGCTCTCGAGGACACCGAACGGCTGATCGAGGCGATGCAGGGAGCCGACATGGTGTTCGTGACCACCGGCCTCGGGGGCGGGACGGGGACCGGCGCCGCCCCGGTGATCGCGAGCCTGGCCGCCGACCTCGGCGCACTCGTGGTCGCCGTCGTGACCAAGCCCTTCTCCTTCGAGGGACGCCGCCGGCGCATGCAGGCGGAGGAAGGGCTGGTGGAGCTGAAGAAGGCCGTCGACACCGTGATCACCATCCCCAACGACAAGCTGCTCCACACGGTGGACAAGAACACCTCCATGCCGCAGGCCTTCATGATGGCCGACGACGTGCTGCGCCAGGCGGTCCAGGGGATCTCCGATCTCATCCTGGAGACCGGCGACATCAACCGTGACTTCGCCGATGTCCGGACCGTGATGGAAGGCATGGGGATGGCGCTGATGGGCGCGGGCATCGCGGAAGGAGAGAACCGCGCGGTCGCTGCGGCCCAGCAGGCCATCAGCTCCCCCCTGCTCGAGGACGCGTCCATCGAAGGCGCCCGCGGCGTGATCTTCAACGTCACCGGCGGCGACGATCTCGCGCTACACGAGGTGAACGACGCGGCGACGATCATCCACGACGTGTGCGATCCGGATGCCACGATCCTCTTCGGCTACGTCACCAAGCCGGAGATGACCGGAAAGATCAAGGTCACGGTGATCGCGACCGGGTTCGACCGCGACCGGCCCAAGACCGCGGCGCGCGAGCGGGCGGAGGCCCCGGGCCCGGCGCCGCGGCCGGCCGATCCGGATCCCGAGCCGCCCGTGGTGGTCCAGCCCAAGCTGCAGCGGACGCTGGACGAGCTGGAGATCGGCATGGACGGGCTGCTGCCGCACATCGACGAAGCCGAGCGCGACGACTACGACGTCCCCGCCTTCCTGCGGCGGATGCAGGACTGAACCGATGGCCGAGCCGCACGCCAGGCGCGTTCTCGTCGTCGACGACGATCCGGGTACGCGTGAGTTGGTGGAAGCTCTCTGCCGCCAGGCGGGCGTTCCGTGCCACGGCGTCGGGAGCGGCGGCGAGGCCCTGCGCGCGGCGGCGCGGATCATGCCGGACCTGATCCTCCTCGACATGATGCTGCCCGACCTGGACGGGATCGACGTGCTCCAGCGGCTGCGCGCCGACGAGCGGCTCGCCGGCGTTCCGGTGGTGATCCTGTCCGCGCGCCGATCGGAAGCGGTCAAGGTGCGGGCCTTCGAGGCGGGGGCCGACGACTACGTCGTCAAGCCCTTCTCCCCTGCCGAGATCGATGCCCGGATCCGCGCCAATCTGCGGAAGCGGGACCTGTACCTCCGCCTCGAGGAGGCGAACCGGGAACTCATGCGGGCGAACCGCCGGCTGGAGGAGCTGGCGACGACCGACGAGCTGACCGGGCTGTTCAACCTCCGCCACCTGCGCGAGCGCCTGGACGCCGAGTTCAGGCGGGCCGAGCGCTATCGGACGCCGCTGTCGCTGGTGATGATCGATCTCGACGGGTTCAAGGCGCTCAACGACGAGCGCGGCCACGCCGCCGGCGACGCCCTCCTGGCCGCCGTGGGGCGCCGCCTCGCCGCCGGCGCCCGATCGACCGACGTCGCGGCGCGGATCGGCGGCGACGAGTTCGTGGTCCTGCTGCCGCAGACCGACCTCGACGAGGCGCGGCGCTTCGCCGAGCGGCTGCGGCGCGAGCTGACGGAGGTGCCGGAGCGCGGCGGTGTCGGGGTGTCGTTCTCCTGCGGTGTCGCCTGTTACCCGGCCACGGCGGGAGCGCGCTCCCCGGCGCGCCTCCTCGCGGCCGCGGACGAGGCCATGTATCGCGCCAAGCGGTCGGGCGAGGGCGTCGCCGTCGCCACCGCCACCAGCGCGTCGGTCACCCGGCACACGAGGCCATGCCCCCGCCCTTCCACCCCACAGGGGCCGGGGGCTCGATGAAGGGGGAAGCGAAGGGCGGTGCGCCAGGAACGTCCCAACCACCCTTCTCCGCCCAAGCCGGCGCTATCCGCGCCGCCGCCCGCCCTGCCCCGGCGGGCGCTCGCAAGCCCTTCCCCACACGGCGCATCCGCTTCCCCCTTCTCACCCTTCCCCTCCCAGCGGCTGCCGGCGTCGATGCCTCCCGCCTTCCGGGATAGACTCTCCGCCGCACGACCAGCAGGGAGGTGGCCGCGATGGAATACAGACACCTGGGCCGTTCCGGTCTCGAAATCTCCGCTCTCTCGTACGGCGCCTGGGTCACGTTCGGTGTCCAGATCGACGAGGATCTCGCCTACGAGTGCATGACGGCCGCGTTCGACGCGGGGGTCAATTTCTTCGACAACGCGGAGGTCTACGCAGAGGGTCGTGCCGAGACGATCATGGGGCGCGTGCTGCGGCGCGCGGGATGGAACCGCTCCGAGTACCTCGTGTCGACGAAGATTTTCTGGGGCGGTGACAAACCCAACCAGCGGGGGTTGTCGCGCAAGCACATCATGGAAGGGGTCGATGCGGCGCTCCGCCGGCTCGGGCTCGACTACGTCGATCTCGTCTTCTGCCACCGAGCCGACCTTCACACGCCCCTGGAGGAGACGGTCCGCGCGATGAGCGACGTGGTGACCAGCGGGAAGGCGCTTTACTGGGGCACCAGCGAGTGGCCGGCCGCGCGGATCGCCGCCGCCTACGAAATCGCGGCGCGCGAGCACCTCGTCCCGCCGACGATGGAGCAGCCGCAATACAACATGTTCCACCGGGAGCGGGTGGAGAAGGAGTACGTGCCGCTGTACGAGCGCTACGGACTCGGGACCACCACCTGGTCCCCTCTGGCCAGCGGCATCCTCACCGGCAAGTACCTCGACGGGATCCCCGCGGGCAGCCGGATGTCGCTCGAGGGGTACGAGTGGCTGCGCGCGCGGCTGGAGAGCGAGGAGGGCCGGCGCAACCTCGAGAAAGTCCGGCGCCTGAAGCCGATCGCCGAGGAGCTGGGCTGCTCCCTCGCGGTGCTGGCGCTCGCCTGGTGCCTGGTCAATCGGAACGTCAGCACGGTGATCATGGGCGCGTCCCGGCCCGACCAGCTCCGCGAGAACCTGCAAGCGCTCGAGATCGCCCCCCGCCTCACCGCCGACGTGCTGGCCCGGATCGACGAGATCCTCGGCAACCGCCCCGAGCCGGAGCGCGACTGGCGCAAGTAGGCGGCTCCCGGTGGGCGGCGGGATCCGCCACCCACCGGGCCGCGATCCCCGCTTCCTCAGCGGCCGCCGGCGGCGGAGCCGATCCCCGCCTTCTCGAGACCGATCTCCAGCGGGCAGAAGCCGGTGAAGGCGCTCTGCAGGAGATTCGCCCCCACGAAGGCGGTCAGCAGGAAGAAACCGGGGTGGTACCAGTACCCGAGAGCCAGGCTGACCAGCACCATCGTGCCGGCGAAGGCCCGGATGATCCGTTCGCGCGTCATCGTGTCGAGTCTCCTCGGTGCGGCGGGGCCCGCATCTCGCGGCCCGCACCCGCCGGGCGGACCGCCGCGGCGGTGCGCCCGTTCCCAGGGATGCAGGCGGGGGCCGATCGGTCACGGCAGGGCGCCGGGGCCTTCCCCCGGCGGGGCGCTCGGCCGCCGGGTGGACGGCTCCTCCGGGCGCGTCTTCCGCGCCGGAAAGGGTGGCGCCCACTCGACACCGGGCCGGGGCGCGGCGCCCGCGATTCGGCGAAGGCCAGCGCACCTCCCGCCCCGGCCGGCGCGGCCCATCCCCGGCCGGACGCTTCATCGCTCACCGGCGCGGAGGTGCTCTTCCGATGGGAGGTGCTTCCTCGATGGTGCGAAACGCCGCGCAACCCAATGTAGGGCGGACAGTTTGGCCCGATCCCCGGTCATCGATCCGTTCGCGACCGCAACCTCCTTTCATGCCGCGAGTTCGGCGGCCCGACGCACCATTGCGGATGCACCTCACTCCCGGTGGTGCGGAACACCGCGCAACTCACCGCCACCTGGAGACTTCGGGCCGATCTCGCGGCCATCGGGCGATGCGAGACCCCGACCACCGAGCGCTCAGGGGATTGGATGCGAGAGCGCACCCTCGGAGATGCAGCTTCCGACCGTCCGGCGTTCGCGCCTCCCATCCGGGCCTCGGCGCGGCGACCGGGCGCGCGCCGCCACGCTTCTCCGAGGGGAGTCGTTCCGGCAAAGGCGGGCGGGCTGGGCCGCGAAGGACGCGGGGTGCAGCCCCGGCGGTGCGCCTTTTCCATGCAACCTTCTGAGGGCGCGGAGGTTTCGGTGTCGGATCGCCCGCTTTCCGCAAAGGCGGCCGCGAACGGCCGTGCCTTCATCGACTCGGGCGGCGCTGGCGCGCCGTCGGGTGGGCGCCTTGCTTGGGCGCCTTGCTGAGGAGGCCCTCCTTTTTCGCCATCCCGGTTCGCGGTACATTCCGGCCCCACCCCGGGAGGCCTCCCATGAATCCGATCCGCCTTCTCGCGCTCGCGCTCGCCGCGGGTCTCGCCGCGGCGGCGGCCGCCGCGCTCGTACCCCCTCCGACGGCGATCCCCGACCGGCCGGTGATCACCTACGACCCCCCGACCACGCCCCAGACCCTCGAAGCGGCGGGCGCGGGGACGAACGTGCGCGTCAACCAGGACAGCTCGGGACGGGACCAGAACGAAACGACGATCGCGGTCAGCCCGATCGATCCGGGCTACCTGGTCGGCGGCGCGAACGACGCCCGCTCGGGCAGTTGGGGGGCCGGCGTCTACGTCTCGCACGACGGCGGCCGGACCTGGACGGACGGCCTGATGCCGTTCCGCAAGTACCCGAACCAGGGCGATCCGACCGTCGCCTTCTGCGGTGACGGGATCCCCGTGTACGCCTACCTGGACTACGTCGGCGCCTACCAGCCTCACCGGCTGATCAGCGCGCACTCGGTGGACGGCGGCCAGAGCTGGGTCGGCCCCGGCGTCGCCTACCAGGGCACGACGCCCTTCGCGGACAAGCCGTACATCGCCTGCGCCCCGGACGACGGGTCTCCCTATGCCAACCGCGCCTACCTCTCCTGGACCCAGATCGGCTTCGGAACCTCCCCGATCGTGGTCGCGTATTCGTCGGATCACGGGCAGACCTGGAACGGGCGCACTCCCGTCTCGGGGAACGGAGGCGTGCAGGGGTCGATCCCGGTCGCCGGCCGCGACGGCGAGGTCTACGTTTTCTGGCGCGGCAACGGAGTCATCGGGTTCGCGCACTCCCTCGACGGCGGGGCGAACTTCGGCGCTCCGGGCGTCGTCGCCTCGATCACACCGATCCCCGATTCGACCTTCCGCCGCAACTCCTTCCCCACCGCGGCGATCGACACCTCGGGCGGTCCTTACGACGGCACGGTCTACGTCGCCTGGGCCGACAACCGCAACGGAGATCCCGACATTTACTTCACCCGGTCCACCGATGGGGGGAACACGTGGGACCCGCCACGCCGCGTGAACGACGATCCCGTCGGCAATGGGCGGGATCAGTTCTTCCCGTGGATGTCGGTCGACGAGAACGGCTACGTCCACCTGATGTGGCACGACCGTCGCGAGGATCCCGACAACCGCGACTACCACATCCGCATCGCGACCTCGCGCGACGGCGGCGCGACCTTCGACCGGAACCTCCGCGTCACCGATCTCGCCTCCGACGGATCGCTCACCGGGTTTCTCGGCGACTACGCCGCGCTCGCCGCCGGGCATGGCAATCTCTTCCCGTTCTGGTCCGATCTCCGGGCGGGAACCGGCGAGGAGGACGTTTACGTCGAGCGGGAACCGGTGTTCGACTACGACATCGTTTCAGGCGTCGCGTTCCGGCCCGACCGCGTCACCGTCGACTGGGACGACCAGGAGCCCCGCACCGGTTCCGGTGTGGTCTACGACGTGGTGACGGGGATGGTGTCCGACCTGGGCAGCGCCGACGCCGCCCAGCGGGCCTCCTGCCGCTACGAGGACCTGCCGTCCCCGCCGGCCGAGCTGCCCGACCTGCCGCCCGCCGGCGACGCCCTGTACGTGCTGATCCGCGCCCAGGGTCCGCGTGGAGACGGCAGCTTCGGCAGCGGCACCGACCATCCGGATCCCCGCGATCCGTTCGACGACACGCCGGCCTGCCTGTGAGCCCTGCCGGAAGCAGGCCGGACCAGGACAGACGCCGGAGCCTCCGGCACCGCGCAGCCGTGCTCGGCGCCGTCGCCGCCGCCGGACTCGCGGTCGATCAGGCGGCCAAGGTGGCGGCGGCCCACTGGCTCGCCGGTCGCCCTCCCGTCGAGTTCCTGTTCGGTGCGGTGCGGTTCGAGTTCGTCCTGAACAAGGGCGCCTTCCTCAGCTTCGGCGCCTCCCTTCCCCCCACGGTCCGGTTCGCCCTGTTCGTCGGGCTGGTCTCGGCCTTCGTGGTGGGCGCCGCGGGCTACGCGCTCGCGGCCCCACGCCTGAGGCCCGCCGAGCTGGCCGCCCTCTCGCTGATCGTCACCGGCGGCCTCGGCAACCTGATCGACCGGCTCCTGCTTCCGGGAGTGCGCGACTTCGTGAGCATCGGTATCGGCCCGCTCCGGACGGGCATCTTCAACGTCGCCGACCTTCTCCTCGTGGCCGGGGTCTTTCTCCTGGTCCCGAGCCTGGCTCCCCGTGCCGGGGGGCGCGACGGCCCCTGACCCGAATGGAGCGGAGCGTCTTGCCGGCACCTTCCCGGATGGGACAATGGATCCGACGGGAGGGTCCCGCCCTCGAGGAGCTGCCATGAGCCGCCAGCATCCGCGCCGCGCGCGCCACCCCGAATCGCTGATGATGGGGTACGGCTACGTCCCCGAGTGGTCGGAGGGGGCGATCAAGCCGCCCCTTTTCCTCACCTCGACCTTCGTTTTCAAGACCGCCGAGGAGGGGGAAGCGTACTTCCGCCAGGCCTACGGGCTCGATCCGGAGACGCCGGATCAGCCGATGGGGCTGATCTACAGCCGCCTGAACAACCCGGTTCTCGAGATCCTCGAGGACCGTCTCCGCGTGTGGGAGGAGGCCGAGGGCGCGCTCAGCTTCGCCTCGGGGATGGCGGCGATCTCCACCGCCATCCTGGCGCTGTGCCGGCCCGGGGACCAGATCGTCTACACCATCCCCGTTTACGGCGGGACCGACTACTTCTTCCGCCATATCGCGCCCGCCTACGAGCTCGAGGCGATTCCGGTGGAGGCCGGTCCCGGCTTCGCGGAGCGCGTGTCGGCTTTGAAGCTGGAGCGCCCCCGCTTCCTGTTCGTCGAGACGCCGGCGAATCCGACCACCACGATGACCGATATCGCCGAGGCGGCGGAGCTGGCGCGCACCCTCCGCCGGCCCGCTCCGGACGGCGGCGACATGCCGGATGCCGGCGCCTGCTTGCTCGCCGTGGACAACACGTTCCTCGGCCCGGTGTGGCAGCAGCCGATTCTCCTGGGTGCCGATCTTTCGCTCTATTCGGCGACGAAGTTCATCGGGGGCCACTCCGACCTGATCGCCGGCGCCGTGCTGGGCCGCCGCGACCTCATCGAGCGCATTCGGGTCTTCCGAACGATCATGGGCTCGATGAGCGAGCCCTTCTCGGCGTGGCTGATGCTCCGCTCGCTCGAAACCCTCCGAATCCGGATGGAAGCCCAGCAGCGCAACGCGATCGCGCTCGCCCGCTTCCTCGCGGGACATCCGGCGGTGGCGCGGGTGCACTATCCCGGCCTTCTCGACGAGTCGAGCCAAGAGGGCCGGATCTACCAGCGCCAGTGCCGGGGCCCGGGCTCGCTGATCGCCTTCGAGATGAAGAAGGGAGAGGACAAGGCCGCCGCCTTCCGGGTCCTGAACCGTCTCGGACTCGCCCACCTGGCGGTCAGTCTGGGCGGCACGGAGACGCTGGCCGAGCACCCGGCGACGATGACCCACGCCGACGTTCCCCCCGAAGAGCAGCGCCGGGCGGGGATCACCCCGGGGATGATCCGCGTTTCCTGCGGTGTCGAGCACATCGACGACCTCATCGCGGACTTCCGCCAGGCCCTCGACCCGGAGATCTGAGCGCCGGTTCCGGGTGCCTTTTGCGCGCGGCGGCCTTCTCGGCGTCGCGGGCGAGGCGGGTCAGCAACCGGTCGAACCGATCCGCGAACTTGCGCCGGTCCCTGGGACCGTAGGCCGGCGGGCCGCCCACCGCCGCCCCGCTCGCGCGAAGCTCCTCGTGCAGGTCCCGCAGCGCCAACCGGTCACCGGCGTTCGCGTCCGTGATCGGCTCGCCGCGAGGCGTGAGCACGAACACCCCCCGCTGCACCAGCTCGGCGGCCAGCGGAATGTCCGCCGTCACCGCCACGTCACCCTGCCGGCAACCCCCGGCGATCCGCCGGTCCGCCGCGTCGAAACCGTCTCCGACGCGGATCGCCGTGACGTGCGGCCGATCCGCTCCGTGGAGCGGGCGGTTGGCGACGAGGACGAGCGACACGCGGCCCCGCTCGACGGCCCGCCGCAGGATCTCCCGCACCGGTCTCGGACAGGCGTCCGCGTCGACCCACACCCGCCGCCTCGAGGGCTGGGCCGCGCTCACCAGCGGCTCCGCCGCGCCTTCCCGGCGCCGCGCGACCGGCTTCCCCTTGGCCGGGAGCGAAGGGCGGGACCCGACCGGTCCCGACCCGGGCCAGCCCCTTCGGTGCGAAGGCGAGGGATCGGCGTCCCGAGCCGGCGTTCGACGCGGGCCACCATCTCGCTGTCATCCCTCGTCGCGAGCGTGTAGGCCTTGCCGTCGCAGCCGCTCCTGCCCGTGCGGCCGATCCGGTGCGTGTAGGCCTCGGGCGTGCCCGGCATGTCGAAGTTGATCACGTGGGAAACGCCCGGAACGTCGATGCCGCGGGCGGCGATGTCGGTGGCCACGAGGATTTCGTAGGTGCGGTCCCGGAAGCCCCGCATCGCGCGCCCGCGCGCGCTCTGACTCATGTTCCCCTGGAGCGCCACCGCACGTCGCCCGGCCTCGGAGAGCTGGTGGGCGAGGCGACGGGCGCGGTGTTTCGTGCGGGTGAAGACGATGGCCGATGCGAAACCGGGCTCGGCGAGCAGCCGATCCAGAGCGGTCCGCTTGGCCCGTTCCTCGACGGGCACGATCGCGTGCTCGATCGTTTCCAGGCGGCCGCCCCGCGTGAGGTCGACGACGAGAGGCCCGCGAAGCATCCGGTCGGCGAGCGCGCGGATCTCCCGGGGCATCGTGGCGGAGAAGAGGAGGTTCTGGCGCCGAGCCGGGAGGGCGGCGAGGATTCGCCGCACGTCGGGCAGGAAACCCATGTCGAACATGTGATCCGCCTCGTCCAGAACGAGCGTTTCGATCCGCTCGAGACGGACGAGCCGCCGCCCCAGCAGGTCGAGCAGACGGCCGGGACAGGCCACGACGACATCCGGCTGGCCGCGGAGCGCGGCGATCTGGGGCCGCTCCGGGACGCCGCCGAAAACGGTCGCCGTCCGGAGCCCGGTTCCCCGGGCCAGTGTTCGGAACTCGCCGGCGATCTGAGCGGCGAGTTCGCGCGTCGGGGCGAGGACGAGCGCGCGCGGCCCCGGTGCCCGCCGCTCCGTCAACCGGTCCAGGATCGGCAGCGCGAAGGCGGCGGTCTTTCCGGTGCCGGTGCGGGCGAGCCCGAGAACGTCGCGGCCGCGAAGCACGGCGGGAATGGTTCGTTCCTGGATCGGACGCGGCGCGCGGTATCCGGCGTCCGCGACGGCACGGAGCACGGCCGGGCCGAGGCCGAGGCGGGCGAAACCGGCCTTCGGGACCGGCGATGCGGGGGATCGGGACACTTTTCCTCTTTCCGGCGGCCGAGCGCGGGACGCGCCCGCGCGGCGAGGCCGCCTGGGTTCCCGGCCGGGCAACAGTCCTTGGCGAGGGTCGTGGGTCGGACGGCGCGATCCGTTTTCCGGATCCTGTTGGGCGCCGGCAGCCGGCTCACGGGGCCGGCCGATCGACCCACGCTAACAGCGGCGCCTCGGCGGCGCCACCGCCGGCCCTCCCAGGGGCGCAACCGGAGGACCACCCGCAGCCGCCTTCACCGTCCGCGAGGGATCCGCAGCGTCTAACCTCCAATTCGTGGGAGCGGCGAACCTGCCATCGGATCGCGACGCACCGGGAGCGGGGCCCCGCCATCCGCGCCGGAGGGTCCCGATCCTGGTGTCGGCGGCGCTTCTGGGCTGGCTCGCGGGACAGCCTCCCGCGAAGAGCTGCGCCGACTGCAAATTCACGATCGGCGATCCCGACCACCCCGAATTCGGCTACATGATCTGCTTCGACAATCCGGAACTCCCAACGGGATACCTCTACTGCCTGACGGTCGGAGACCGGACCTGCTTCTTTTTCGGCCGATGCGGTTCGATCGTCGCCCGCGAGCCGGCCCTAGCGGTCGAGATGACCTTCTACGAACTGGGCGGGGGCGATCTCCGCCCGCCCGGCGGCGTCATCGAAGCCGAAGACGTCGCCTCGATCGCAACGGCGATCGCCCACGCGGCCGGCACCGTTCCGGCCGACGTGCGCCTCGGGGGACACGCTTTTCTCGCGGGTCCCGCGCGTATGCCGGCGGACCGGTCCGGCGCGCTCGTGGCCCGCGGCGCGGGCGTGCTGATCGGCGCCGCCGCCGAGCCGGGGGGCGCCGCGTCGGTCGTCCTGTGCACCTACTCTCTCGGGAGCCCTCCCCGCCGGGCGGCGGAGGCCCTCCTCGATCCCGGGAGGACGCTGATCGCACCGCTCCCCGTGGCGGAGGGCCGCTGGGTGGTCGCGGTCCGTGCTTACACCTCGGAAGCGGCAGAGCTCGCCGGCGGTTGGGCGGACCGGCAGGAACGGTTCGCTCTCGACGTGAGGCAAAATCGGAGGGGTCCTCCGCTGGAACTTCGCGTGGCGGAAGCGCCGGGGGGGTGCGAGCCGTGAGCGGGGAGGATGCGCTGCGGCCCGCGCGGCGCCGGCCGGGAACCGGCCGCTGCCTCGGCATCCTCACAGGGATCCTGGCCGCACTGTGCGGAGTGCGCCCCGCGCTCCCCTGCATCCGCTGCGCCGGCCCGTTCTGCAAGGTGGACCCCGTCGCGGGATCGCTCTACTGCAGGACGCTGCCCTCCGGGCGGTGCGTCGACTGGTACCCGTGCGGCGAGGTGCCGCGCCCCTTGCCGCCTCCTCCCGTCGCACTCCTCGCCGAGATCCTCCTGTTCGCCGTCCCGAGCGGGACGGCGGGAGCTTTTCCGGCGGTCGCGGACGGCGGCGACGCGGCTGCGCTCCGGGAAGCGGTGGCGGCGTCGGCCCGCTGCACTCCCGCGGCGGTCGATCTGCGGGCGGCGCTCGTCATCGCCGGCGCCGGGAAGATCGACGCGCCGCGGGAGCGTGCTGTCGGCAGCAGCGGGTCCGGTTTCCTGATCGCGGCACGTGACGCGGGCGGCTCCGCATCGCTCGTGCGAGTGTGCTCGTTCCGGAGCCCAGCCGGTCCCCTGGAGGCAGGAGATCCCATCGTCCTGCCGCCCGACCGCGCCCTCCTCGCACCCGCGGTCGCCGGCGGCCGCCCGGTGGTGCTGGCGATCCGCATGCGGAGGATGCCGCTCGATAGACTCGATCGCGAGGGAACGGCGGCCCAGCGGGCGTTCTGGAGGGATTTCGAACGCAACCGCAAGGGAACGCCGATTCCGCTGACCGAGACGGCGGCTCCGGCCGGATGCCCGGTTCCCGACTTCGTCGCTACGAGCCGCTTCCCCGCCGGGCGCGGGGAGCGTACCCTTCCCTCGGGCTCCGCCCAGGTGGGGGGCTCGCCATGGTGACGGCGCGGCTCGCGCTGACAACGGGCGCCGTGGGCATCGGCGCCCTCGCGGTCTGCGCCGGCTTGCCGGTCACGGCCGGGATGGGCTGCCAGATCGACGCGCGCGGCGCCGCCTGCTTCGTCCTCCGGGAGCCGGGTGCGGCGGGAGCCTGCCGGACGCCGCGGCGCGATGCCTGCGAACTCATCGTCCGGAGCGATCCGGGAGGACTTCCCGTCCCTTCGCTCGATCTCGTGACCGTTTCGCTCGACCCGCCCGGCTCCGCGGGACGGGGCGCGGCGTTCCATCTTCTCGCCGACCATCTGGAGGGGCGGCCCGAAGCGGCCAGGGTGCTGGACGGCGTCGGCATCGTCGTCGGCCTGCGCCGAACGGATCGGGGAGCCCGCGTGCGGGTTTGCCTGTTCGCACCCGGGGAGACGACCTTTTTCGAGAGCGAGGCCTTCGAGATGCGACCCGGGCAAGCCCGCGTCCGGACGATCCTCGCCGGCGGCGTGCCGCGGCGTCTCGCCGTGCGGTACCAGCCGGTGCAGCCGGAGAACCTCGCGCGAACCCCCGCCGGGCTCGCTCTCCTTCTCGAAACGGGAGCGCAAGGCGGAGGAGGCTCCCATGACCTCGTCTTCGACACGGAGGAGCGGCGCGCGCCGGCCGCGTGCCCGCCCTAGCCGCCGCGCGCGCCGGCGAAGATGCCTCGGGACATCGCTCCTGGCGCTCCTGCTGCTCGGCGGGACGACGCCGGCGTTCGAAGAAGCGCCCGCAGCCCCGGGGGAACTGGTCGTGTTCGTCTCGCTCAGGGACTCCGGCGGCGGCATGCACCCACTCCAGGCGGTGCCCGTGATCCTGGAGAGCCGCCCCCCGGGACGCTTGGCCGCGGAAAGGCGCACCGACGGCGCCGGTGCAGCGCGGTTCGGGCGCGTTCTCCCGGGAGAGTACCGGCTGGAGATCCGCGTTCCTGGTTGCCCCGAGCCGGAGCGCCGCGAAATCACCGTCGGAGCGCCGCCGGTCCCCGTGCGGATCGTCCTCGGGCCGTTCGGCGAACTCCGGGTGCGCGTGTTCGATTCCGAACGCAACCCCGTGCCCGGCGCGATCGTGCGGGTGGAGGGCGACGCGACCGTGCGGGCCGAGCGCACCGGGGAATGGGGCCGCGCCCGCTTCGCCTGCCTGCCGCCCGCGGTTCCTCTGTCCGTGACCGTCGCCCTCCCCGGGGTGGCGCCCGCCCGCGCCGGCCCGGTTCGGATCGAAGCGGGCGGCGCGCGCACCGTGACCGTGCGCTTTCCCCCCGAGCGCGGGTTCACCGTGCTTCCCGCGCTGCTCCGCCGGCCCTTCCGCCCCCACGCCGGCCGGGTCCACGGGCCGGCCCGCGGCGCCGGCCGCTCGCGCCGCGAGCGCCATAGAGCTCCGTGCCGGGGAACAGCCGCCCGGCGCGCTTTTCCGGAGTCCCCCCGAGGCCCACTCCATCGGCCTTCTCCCTTCGGTCCGGCGCACCCGCCTGCCCGGGAACCGGCGGCGAAAGATCCGGCGAAAGCGATGCGCGGGGTCACGGAACTCGCCGCGCGCGCCTTCCAGCGCTGCTGAGCACGGCCTGCCGGCTCCGGCCGTCAGCGGCTCGTGCGCCCGCCTCCGCCGATCGCCCTCGCGGCCAGCCCGAACAGAAACCCACCGCCGAACCCGGCGGCGGCGAAGATCGCCGGCATCCCGACCAGCGCCCCGAACGCGAGAACCGTGCCGCGGTTGAAACCGACCGTGGCGAGATCGACGGCGCAGCCGCCGACCGAGTAGAGGATGCCGCAGGCGAGGCCGAGGTAGGCCATCCAGCGGGCGCCGGTGACGGCCGGCCGCATCGGGTTCATCGAGGCATCCCCTTCCTCCGGCGGCCGGGCCTTCGAGCCATCCGGCCGCGAGGAGCCTGTCCGGCGAAAACATCCGCCGTGCGCGCCATCCATCTCGCGGTCACCGGCGGTCTCCGCACGTCCGCGAGCGACCGCTTCCGCACGACCCCTTCCCTCGCCGCGGACCGCGCCTTCGCAAGAGAATGTCCCGGGGCCGTGCCGATCGCCACGGCCGCGAGCGCGGAGAAACGAGCGCCCGCCCCGAGGCCGGCTCGCCCAGCCGCTGGCGCGCCCAGGAGAGCGCGTGGCCGCCGGCAACCGAGGGAACGAGAGATGCTCCCTCGATGGTGCGAATCGCCGCGCAACCCGATGAGGAACGAACACCTCGGCCCGATCCCCGGCATCGGTCCCTTCGACATCGGATCCTCCGATCCTCCAACGTGCTCGGCGGAACGACGCACCATTGGGGATGCATTTCGGAACGAATGCGCGGGGTTGCCGGAGGATCGTCCTTCGCCTCGATCCGCGCCCGGGCGAGAACCGGCCGATTCGATCTGTCCCGCGCGCTTCGCGGCGCCGGCCGGCCGGAAGCTCTGCGTGGATCCGCGGAGCCGGCCGGACCGCACGTCACTCCCGGCCGGCACCGACCCTGGCCTCCGCCCTTCGGAACGAAGATCGGCGTCCCTGTCACTCGCTACCGAGCGGGTCGATCGAGGCGGTCTCGACCATCAGCATCACGGTCCGTTCGGGGGCGCGCGGCCGGTGCCTCGTCCCCTTCGGGATGGTCACCCCCTGCTGCGGGCCCAACTCGATGGTCCGGTCCTCGAGGTCGATGAACAGCCGCCCGCTCAGCACGAAGAAGAACTCGTCGTCTTCCTCGTGCCGGTGCCAGTGGTACACCCCCCGAACGACGCCCAGCCGCACGACCGAGTCGTTCACCCTCGTCAGTGTCTGGTTGAACCAGTCACCGGCACTCTCGGCGGCGATGGCGGGAACGTCGATCCGTTCCAGCGGTGCGCACTTGATATCCATCCGGTGTTCGTAGCGGCGCTCGTTGCCCATCGTCGCTCCCCCTTCGGGCGTGCCGCGGCGGGGCCTTCGGCCGTGCCGGCGCGGACGCCCTCCTCCTCCCGCGGCCCAGACTAACAGACGTCCCAAGGCAAGGGCCCTCGCTCCGCGGGCGGACCACCGCGAGCGGGGACCATCGGTGACCGAAGCGGGAGCGCGACCGTCCTGGCGCGGCTACGGGAGGCAAGCCGCCGCTACGTCTGCCACCTGCCGCCACCGCCTCCGGCGGGTCGGCGTTGGAGCCGGCGTGTTGCCCACACGGCGAGCACGATCCCGATCGCCGCGAAGAGACCGGACAGCAGCGTCCCCGGCGCCTTCCATCGCGGTGCGGGCAGGAGGCCGGCCGCGAGCTGGACGATTCCACCAGCGACGAGCACCGCAACCAGGATTCCCGCGAACAGGGCCACGAAGCCGAAGGAGGCTTTCGGCGGCGCCCACACAACGAAGTCCGCCGCCCGCGACCGCACCGGCCGGCGCAGGAAGCGGCCGATCGGTTCCCAGCGCTCGGCGAGGCCGACGATCCCCCATCCGGCCACGATCCCCACCAGCAAGAACGCATACATCCACAGGCCGAAGAGGAACAGCCGCAACGCCGAGTCACGCACGAACCAGGCTTCGAATGGGAACCCCAGGAAGATCGGTCCCACGATCACCACATCCATCCAGAGGCTGCGCAGAACGTCACCCCGGCACGGACTGGAGTTGGCTTCCGGTGTCATGACTGCCTCTTCCCTCCTCGGACCCGATCGGACCGCCCCGACCGGTTGTCCCGCTCAAGCCCAATGTTACCACCTCAGTCAAACGTCTCGCGGCATTCTTCTTTGCAATCGTGCCAGGCGCCCCGGCAGTTGACGGAACATCCCCATCGAAAAAAACCACCGACGAGACTGGCGCCGACGGTGCAGCAACGCGCCGCTGCGGCCACTCCCACCTCCGTTGCGGCGCATCCGATCGATGCACCAAGGCACCCGACGGCCGATGCCTTCAGCACCAGAGAATCGCACTCCGCCGAGCATACATCACGCCGGTCGTCGCAGCAACTGGTGCAGTGCGAGAAGTCAGACGTCTGCTCCGAGCACGGCTGCTCATCTGAGAGGACGCGCTGCGCGGTCCAGGCCTGAAAGACATCACGGTCGCCAGTCAATAGCGTGTACTCGATCACCTCACGGTGAAGCGCGAAGAGCTCCTTGTCAGGAGTCAGGCCGATCCTATCCAACAAAGCGACTTTCCAGCGTGAAAGGTCGGCTCGTGACACAGCGTCGCGGGCCAGAAAAACGCGACCCAAGATGGGCTGGCCCATCAACCGCCCGTAGCGGACAACGGCCAAGAGCCTCTCTGGTATTCCTCTTGGCGCGAACCACGCACTGATCGCGACCCAGTCCCGGTTATCGAGAAGATCAGGACGTTGAGCGGCACACGACTCGAAGTCACATCTATCGCCGCTCGTGCATGCGTCAACGACCCGCATCCAGTTGTGTCGATTGTCGGCCAGCGGAAGCGTCACGAACACCGCGATATCAGCTAGTGTCGTCGGATCGATGCGATACACGGACCCAAGAGCAGGAGGAAGCTGACGCACTGGCGACGACAGCGGCATCCCGCCCGGGCCAACCACGGTACCGGGTTCCGCGGAATCCGCCGCTACCGCCAGCGGCCTTGCGAGAGAAGAGACCAGAAGCACAACTACACCAAGTTTGACCAATTTTGAGACAGCGATCCTATTCACTAACATGGATCCCACCCTCCTACCGGTCACGCCAACGCCGCTAACCTGCGGATTCTGGGCTGTTGCTACGCCGGCAATCGGGTCATCGCAACAGGTTCCGAATTTTTGGATCCGAGGACTCGGATCACCGCGCGACAGATTTCTGGAAACCCTAAGGCAACGAAGATGGGCGTCGCGGAAGACTCGCTCCTCCGCACCCCCAACGGGTTCCGAGCACGCACCGCGAGGCCTAGCCGAATGGCTCCGGCTGTGCCCGGATGTAAAGGTGCCGAGCGACACCCTCCCTCCTCGCCCGGGCGGCCGTCAAGCCAGCGCGCCCATACGCGAGGCGGAGCAGAGATGCGCGGCGCGCGGAACGTCTCGCGTCCTGGAGGAGCATCGGGTGGCGGGCGGAGCTCCGGCGATAGGGGCGACGGTGGCGCTGGGGGCCGGTGGTCGGTCGCGGCGTCTGAGGTGCTTCCTTCGCGGTGCGTTTTCGGCGCCGGGCCTGCGTTGGCACGGTTCCTGACCG
>RFHH01000073.1 GCA_003696075.1 Acidobacteriota bacterium | reverse complement strand
GGGCTGTGAAGCCCGCGGCGGCGGCCGCCGGCGCTCGGCGGCCGCCGCCACCCCGCCGATCCGCGCTAGAATCGCCCGTTCCTTCACCCGGCGCGGGACGGCGGCGATGACCGATCGACTGGTTCCCATCGAAGGCAACGGACAGCGGCTCGACGGCGGCTCGATGTTCGGCAACGCTCCCCGCGCCGTCTGGGAGAAGTGGCTGCCGCCCGACGACCTGGGCCGCGTCCGGCTCGCGACCCGGGCACTTCTCCTCCGCGGGTCCGACCGGCTGATCCTCTTCGAAGCGGGCATCGGGCTCTGCTTCGAGCCCAAGCTCCGGGCCCGGTACGGGGTCACGCCCGACGACCGACACGTTCTTCTCGAGAGCCTGGCGCGGGAAGGCCTGTCGGACCGCGACATCGACGTCGTCGTCCTCAGTCACCTGCACTTCGACCACGCGGGCGGGATCCTCGCGGAGTGGCGCGAGGGGGAACCGCCCCGGCTCCTGTTCCCCAACGCGCGGTTCCTCGTCTCGAGGGCACAGTTCGAGCGGGCCCGCCACCCCCATCTGCGCGACCGGGCTTCCTATCTGCCGGAGATACCGGACCTCCTCGAAGCCAGCGGTCGGCTCGAGCTCGTCGACGGAGAGAGGAGCGACGCCACCGGGCCGTCGGTGCGATTCCACTACTCGGAGGGGCACACGCCCGGCATGCTGCTCTCCGAGATCGAGACGCCGGAAGGCCCCGTGCTCTTCGTCGCCGACCTCGCCCCCGGGCGGCCCTGGGTGCACCTCCCGATCACGATGGGTTACGACCGCTGGCCGGAGCGGCTGATCGACGAAAAACGCGAGCTCTTCTCGAGTCTGCTCCCGCGCGGCGGCCGGCTCTTCTTCACTCACGATCCCGACACGCCCTTCGCCCGCCTGGAGAGGGACGAACGCGGCCGCTTCACCGCGAATCCCTGCTGAGCCGCGGGGGCTCCGATGATTCGGCTCCGCGTCCATCCCGTGACCCCGCAGCGGCGTTTCATCTCCCGCGCCGCGGACGTGCTCGCGGATCATGGTGTGGTGATCGTGCCCACCGGCGGCGCGTATGCGCTGGCCGCGTTGCCGGGATCCAGGGCGGCGGTCGAGCGGATCGCGCGGATCAAGCGGATCGACGCCGACAAGAAGCTGTTCAGCCTGATCGTCCCCGACCTGTCGGACGTGGCCCGCTTTGCCATCGTCGACAACCACGCCTACCGAGTCCTGCGGCGCTTTCTCCCCGGTCCGTACACCTTCGTCCTGCCTGCCTCGCGCGAGGTGCCGCGGATCCTGCTCGCCCGGCGGCCGACGATCGGGCTGCGCGTCCCGGAGCACCCCGTCCCGCGCGAGCTGGCCCGAGCGGCGGGCGGAGCCTTGATGGTGACCACACTCCGGCTGCCGGAGGAGGAGTTCGCGCTGGCCGACCCGGACGAGATCGAACGGCGCCTCCGGAGCCATGTGGACGTGTTCCTCGATTGCGGGTGGGGCGGGGTGGAGTCGTCGACGATGGTGGACCTCACCTCGGGCGTGCCGGAGCTGCTGCGGGAGGGCGCCGGCGACCCGGAGCCGTTCCGCTGACCCGCCATCCATCCAGGGTGGTTCCCCTCCGCCCGCTGCTTTCTCTATACTGCCGCCGCGATCCGGTGGTGACCGCCGCCGCGATCCGGCCGGCGCGCGCCGCGCCGCCTCTGGAGAGAGGGGCTGCGCGGGCCCGCCGAGGGAGGATCTGGTGATGAACACGAACGGGCATCGGCGCCCCGCGGCGCGCCGGCTGGCCGCCGCGTTCGCGGTGGTCGCCTTCGCCGCGGCCGGCTTCGCCGGAGAGGGAGAGATCGGCCTGCAGATGGGCATCGTGAGTCCCGACCCGGGGCTTTCCGGCGAGCCCCAGGTGCTGGACAACCGATCGACGATGTTCGGCCTGCGCGCTGCCCGCCTGTTCGGCGAGCACTACGCGTGGTTCGTGGACGGCCTCTACGGGAACATCGGCACGTCCCCCGCGCTGGCCGACGACGCGAGAACGTGGGCGCTGAGAACCGGCTTCGACTTCTACTTCAGCCCGTACGACGACGATGTCTCCTGGTTCGCCACGCTCGGAGGGGGACTGCTCGACGTCGACCTCGGGGCCGTCGATTCGTTCGACCGCACCTTCGGTTCGCTCGGGTTCGGCTTCCGCTGGCTGGCCGGCGACACGACCAGCCTTCGCCTCGAGGCCCGGGCCGATCGAACGATCGGCGAATCGGGACTCGGGGGCAAGCGGCTGACCAACGCGCTCCTCACCTTCGGCATCGACTGGGGAGTCGGCGCGCCACCCGAGGACACCGACGGCGACGGCGTCTACGACCGTCGAGACCAGTGCCCCGCCACCCCGATGGGCGCGATCGTCGACAAGCGCGGTTGTCCGCTGGACGAGGACGCCGACGGAGTTCCCGACGGGATCGACAAATGTCCCGGCACGCCGGAGGGCTGGCCCGTCGATGACGGCGGCTGCCCGCTCGACAGCGACGGCGACGGAGTTCCGGACGGCCGGGACGACTGCGCCGGCACCCCGCAGGGAGCCACGGTCGACGACCGCGGCTGCCCCTCCGACTCCGACAGCGACGGCGTGTACGACGGGATCGACAAGTGCCCCGACACCCCGCAGGGTGCCTCGGTCGACGACCGCGGCTGCCCCTCCGACTCCGACGGCGACGGCGTGCTCGACGGTCTCGACCGGTGTCCCGGCACGCCGAAGGGCGCGCGGGTCGACAGCTCCGGATGCCCCATGGACGGCGACGGCGATGGCGTCCCCGACGGCCTGGACAAGTGCCCGAACACGGCGGCCGGCGTCGAGGTCGACGCCGAGGGGTGCGAGAAGAAGGCTCCTCCGCTGTTCGAGAAGGGGCGCAAGACCCTCGTCCTCGAGGGCGTCTTCTTCGAGGTGAATTCGGCGGATCTGAGCCCCGCATCCCTCGAGGTGCTCGACCGCGTGGCGGAGTCGCTGCTGGATTGGCCGAACGTGAAGGTGGAGATCGGCGGGCATACCGATTCCACCGGCTCGGCGGCGTACAACAAGCGATTGTCGCAAAAGCGGGCCGAGGCCGTTCGCCAGTATCTGATCAGCAAGGGCGTGGCCCCCGAACGTCTCACCGCCGTCGGCTACGGCGAAGAGAAGCCGATCGCCGACAACAAGACGAAGGAGGGGCGGGCCCGCAACCGCCGCGTGGAGCTGCGGAAGATCCGCTAGCCAGTGCGGTCCCGACCGGTGGAGACCCCGGGCTGCGGCCCGGGGTCTTCGCTTCCGGGATCCCCGACGGGCCGGCCGTCACGGTGGAGGCGGCCGACGATCTCGTTCCATCGACCTCGAGCGCCGCGGTGCAGCCATCGGCGCAGCAGCCCCTCGGCGCTGCGCGCGCCGCGGGGTGCATGATCGATCAGGAGGAAGTCGGCCCGGTACCCGGGGACGAGGGATCCCCGGCGGCGGAAGCCGAGCGCGCGCGCAGCCTCGATCGTGGCGCGCCGGTAGGCCTCGGCGGCGGTCGTCCGCGCGCGCCCCTTGTGCACGCGCAGGAACGATTCGATCACGTCGAGCAGGCACAGATCCGGTCCCGCTCCGACGTCGCTCGCCAAGCACCATCGCACGCCAGCGCGCCGGATCTCCTCGAGCGGCATCCGGCCGCTGCCGAGAGCCTCGTTCGAGGTCGGGCAGTGGACGAGCCACGATCGCCGGCGGGCGATCAGCGCCAACTCGGCACGCGACAGATGGATTCCGTGCCCCAGGAGGGTCCGCGGCCCGAGCAGCCCCGCTTCGTCGTACACCTCGGTGTAGGACCGCCCGAACCGCCGCTCGACCTCGCGCACCTCATCCCGCGTCTCGGCGAGGTGGGTGAAAACGAAGGCGCGGCGGGCGCGCGCGATCCGCCCGCAGGCCGCCAGCAGCTCGCGGCTGCAGGAAAGAGCGAAGCGCGGGGCGACGGCCACCGCGGTTCCGAACCGCCCGGCGAGCCTCTGGAGGCCCTGGAGGAGCGGTCCCCGCGCACCGGCGAGTTCCGGGGGGCCGAGATCCATCAGGGCGGGCCCGAGCCTCACCGAAATCCGGCGTTTCGCCGCCGTTTCGAGCGCCGGAGCGGCCGCCGCGGGGAACGGAGCGCCGAAGACGCCGGCGCCCGCGGTCCCCGCCTCCCCGAGCGCGCGGAAGAAACGCTCGGCCGCCTGCGCCGCCCGGCGCGGGTCCCGCAGGCCCGCCTCGGCCGGGAACACACGGCGCTCGAGCCATGCCAGGAGCGGTTCCCGGTGGCGGCCCGCGAGTTCGAGCTGCGGGAGATGCACGTGCGGATCCCAGAATGCAACCACCACCATCGCTCGGGCTCCGCCCCCGATCGCCTCGGCCCGCGCCCAGGTGCGGGTGGCCTTGCCGGCATGCACGATGGTCCCGTCCCGGCGGAACACGAGCAGGCCGTCGCGGACGTCACGGACGCCCCCCTGGGGAAGGGGCGTGAGGAGCCGGCCGCGCACGGCGCGCAGGTACCGAGCCGGCGCGCCGCTCACGGCGGGAAGAGCGTGCCGCGGCCGAGGATCCCCTGGGGATCGAACGCCGCCTTGGTGGCCCTCATCGCGGCCAGCGCCTCCGGCGGGTACATCCGGGCGAGCGCTTGCCTCCGGAGCTTTCCGATGCCGTGCTCGGCCGACACGGTGCCGCCGACCTCCACCGCCGCCTCGAGGAGACGCTCGTGGAGCCTGCGGCCTGCTTCCGCCTCGTGTTCGCTGGAAGGGATCAGGTTGACGTGGAGATGGTCGTCGCCGGCGTGGCCGAACACCACGTACTCCATCCCCGCTTCGTCGAGGATCCGCCGGTAGCGTTCCAGCAGGCCGGGGAGACGTCCCGGAGGCACGGCCGTGTCGGTTCCGAGCTTGCCGAAGCCGCGCCGGGTCACCGTCTCGTTGACCGCGGCGGGGAGGGCGTGGCGCAGGGCTCGGAGCCGGCGGCGGTCCTCCGCCTCGCCGGAGAGCCACGATTCCGGCGAGGCGCCGTGCCGGTCGGCCAGCGCCGCGTACCGGTCCAGGAGATCCTCCGCGTGCCCCCCTCGCGGGAGCGGTTCGTCGAGGACCACCGCCGCCTCCGCCCCCTCGGGCACGCGCTCGCCGCGCCGGGCCAGCAACCGCAGTGACGCCGCGTCCAGGAACTCGAGGGAGGCCGGGGAGACGCGACCCTCTCCGCGCCGGGCCGCCGCCACGAACTCGAGGGCCTGTCGTTCGCTCGGAAAGGCCAACAGGCCGGTGATCCAGCCCGGCGGCCGGGGCCGCAGCGCGACGGTCGCCTTGACGATCACCGCCAGCGTCCCCTCCGACCCGACGAGAAGGTCCACGGCGTCCGGGCCCGGATGGTAGCCCGCCGCGTTTTTCCGCGTCTTCGGAGGCGCCCAGTTCGGTGCCGGGACCACGAGCCGGTCCCCCGAGACGGTCGGCAGTTCGAGCCGACCTCCGCGGGCGACCGACTGCCCGCGCGCCAGCCTGACGATCCGCCCGTCGGGAAGGACCGCCTCCACCGCCCGGACCCAGGCCCGGGTGGGGCCGAACCGGAAGCTCCGGGCACCGGAAGCGTTCGTCGCGAGGGTCCCGCCGAGGTAGGCGCCCTCCTCGGTAGGATCCGGAGGGTAGAACCACCCCGCTCGCTCGGCTTCCCCGTGCAGCTCGGCAAGGGGGACACCCGCGCCGACCTCGACGAGGGCTTCGCCGCCGGCCCGGGCCGGAGGGAACGGACCGCACCGCCGGAGACGGTCCGTGGCGAGGACGACGCCACCCAGCGGCACGCGCCCGCCTGTCACGCCCGTGCCGCCACCCGACACGGTCACCGGGATCCCCTTCGCGCAGCAATCGGCCAGGAGCTCGGAGACCTCGCCAGCGCTCTCGGGCCAGACGACCTCGTCGGCGCGGCCGTGCAGGGCTCGGCTCGCGTCCTCGAGGTAGGCGGCCAGGGCATCCGGATCCCGAGCGCGTCTCATCGGCGCATCGTAACCCGGGCTCAGGCGCGGCGTCGCGCCGGTCAGTCGTGAGACGGGTTCTCTCCGACCTTCAGGATCGCGTGGTCGATGGCCCGGTCGAGGGCCTGCAGGATGTCGGTCGGAGGGCCCTGGTCCTCGAGCCGGCGCGCGAAGCTGGAGGTGCTGTGGTAGTAGAGGGCGGGCACCCGGTTCAGCGCGAGGCAGTACATGTCCTCGACACATTGCTGGCAGCGGCAGATCTCCGGACACGCGGCGAGCTTCTGCTCGAGCATCCGGCAGGCGAGGACCTCGACCGCGTTGCGGATCCTGTCGAGCGACATGCCGAGCGCCACGCGCATCTCCGCGAGGGAAGAGGAGCGGGGACGCGGCGGCTCGTCGTACTCCCTGTGCTGGCGGCGTCGTTCTCTCACGGGGCTGTCTCCCGGACGGCGGGGCGGCCCGTCCACCCCCCCGCCGCCGGCCCCCGGGGCGGAGGGCTCCGCTCTCGACGTTCGGTCCCGGAGGCGCGGGGGTCAAGTGCGGTGAAAGGGGAGCCTCCCGGCCGCGCGGCTCCCTCGAGGCCCTTCCCCGCCCGCGCGGCGGCGCTGGCGGCCCTCCTGTTCCTCGCCGCCGCCGCCCCTGCCGTGGGCCGGCGGGACCTCTGGGCGCCGGACGAGCCGACCTACGCCCTGAGCGCCCGGGAGATGATCGAAACCGGCGTGGTGGTCGCCCCCCACCTCAACGGCGAGCTCTATGCCGAAAAGCCGCCGCTCTTCCTGTGGCTGATCGTTCTGGCCTCGCTCCTCACCGGAGGGCCGGGGCAGGCCGCCGCCGTCCTCCCCTCGGTCCTCGCGGCTCCGCTCGCCATGCTGGCGGCTGCGCGCATCGCCTGGCTATGCGATCCGGAAGGACGGCGCGAGCCGCCGCTCCTCGCCGCGGCGATGTTCGCCGGCAGCTACCAGGCCTTCTCGCAGGCGACCGTCGGCCAGATCGACATGGTCCTCTGCGCGCTCACGGGTTGGGGATTCGCGCTCCTTTTGGAGGGGAGCGGCCTGTCGCCGGACCGCCGACCGCGCCCGGCCCTGGTGAACGCGGCCTTTCTCGCCTTCGCCCTCGCGACGCTGGCCAAGGGTCCCGTGGGATTGCTCGTCCCGCTCGGGGCTTTCGCGGCGGGCGCGATCGCCGCGCGGCGTCCCCCGTGTCTCCGCGCGCTGGTGAAGGTTGGCCCCTGGGTGGTCTTCGCGGCCGTCGTGGCCGCCTGGCTCGTCCCCGCGGCCCTGTGGGCAGCCGCTTCCGGCGATCCCGGGCGCCGGTGGCTTTCCGATCTGCTCTTCCGCCAGACGGCCGTGCGCTACCTGAACCCATGGCACCACAGGAGGCCTTTCTGGTACCTCGGCGCGGCGCTCCTGTACGACATGCAGCCCACCGTGCTCTTCGTGATTCCCGCGATGTGGGCGCTTCGCCGGGGGGACGGGCCGAAGGCGGGGAGAGTCCTGCTCGCCGCCGGCCTGCTGTTCGTCGTCGCGTTCTTTTCGATCTCCCCCGGGAAGAGAGACATCTACCTGCTGCCCGCCTACCCGCTCGCCGCCGCGCTCGCCGCCCTCGACGCGTCGCGCCGGCTCGCCACGGGCCGGCATGGATCTCTGCGGCTCTCGGCCGCGGCCTCCGGAGCGCTGTTCGCGGCGGCAGCGGCCGGCGCGCTCCTCGGACTCGTGCCGGCACCGGATCCGGGAATCCGCACGGCGATCCGGTGGCTGGCTCCCGCGGCCGCGGTGGCGGCGGCCGCGTTCCTGACCGCCGCGCGGCGCCCCAGCGCCGCCCGGCTCGGCGCCGGGGACGCCGCCGTCGGCGCCGCCCGCCGGCTGGAGGGATCTCGACCCTTCTGGGTGCTCCTGAGGAGGAAACACCTCCCGTCGCT
>RFHH01000072.1 GCA_003696075.1 Acidobacteriota bacterium | reverse complement strand
TCTGCCGGCGAGCTACCGGAAGGCGTACGAGCGGAAGCTGCGGGCCCGGCCGAAGGAGAAGCTCCCCGCGGCGTGAGCGGGGAGTCGAGAGCCGAGCCCGAAAGATCCGAAGGCGACGGAAGGCCGCTCCGTCTCCGAGTTTCGGCCCGGCCGCCGCGCCCGCGGGGCCGCCCTTTCGTTCGTTTCGTTTGATTCCGCCAGCGGAGCCGACCCGAACGCTCCCGCCCCGCCGCGGCGGTCCGGTCAGGAACCGTGCCAACGAAGACCCGGCACCGAAAACGCACCGCGAAGGAAGCACCTCACACGGTTTGCGGGCGGGAGGTCGTCCCGGTCTAGACTATCCGGCCGCCGACCCGCGCCAGTGGCTCGCTGGGTGGGCGTCCATCCTCCCAGGAGAACGCCGATGCCGGAAATCAGCGTCCCAGCCGACCAGGTCTTCCCCATCCTGGAACGGAACATCCTCGTCGACGGCTTTCATATCGTCATCGACCTCGAGCGGTCCTATGGGAACGTGATGGTCGACGCCCGCGACGGCAGGGAATACCTCGACTGCTACGGGTACTTCGCCACCCTCCCTCTCGGGCACAACCATCCGAAGATGCGCGATCCGGATTTTCAGCGGTCGCTGATGCGCGCCGCCCTGGCCAACCCGGCCAACAGCGACGTCTACACCAGGGAGTACGCCGCTTTCGTCGAGACATTCCGCCGGCTCGCCGTCCCCGACGGGTTCCGTTACCTGTTCTTCATCGCCGGCGGCGCTCTGGCGGTCGAGAACGCGATGAAGGCCGCTTTCGACTGGAAGGCCCGCCGAAACGCCGCGCGGGGCATTTCCGGCGGCGGCGACAAAATCCTCCACTTCGTCGAGGCGTTCCACGGGCGCAGCGGATACACGCTTTCCGTGACGAACACCGATCCGACGAAGACAGCCTATTTCCCGAAGTTCGACTGGCCGCGCATCAGCAACCCCAAACTCCGATTCCCCGTCGACGAGGCGGAGGCGGAGGCGGCGGAGCGCCGAGCGGTCGAGGAGATCGAGGCCGCGTTCGCCCGGGACCCCCATGGCATCGCCGCGATTCTGATCGAGCCGATCCAATGCGAGGGCGGCGACAACCACTTCCGCCCTCAGTTCCTTCAGGAGCTCCGCAGGCTGGCCGACGAACACGATGCCCTGCTGATCTTCGACGAGGTGCAGACCGGGATGGGGGCGACCGGGTCGATGTGGGCCTTCCAGCAGCTCGGAGCCGTCCCCGACCTCATCGCTTTCGGCAAGAAGACCCAGGTCTGCGGAATCATGAGCACGACGAGGATCGACGAGGTGCCCGACAACGTGTTCCACGTCTCCTCTCGAATCAACTCGACCTGGGGCGGGAACCTCGTCGATATGGTCCGCTGCGCGCGATACCTCGAGGTGATGCACGAAGACCGCCTCGTCGAAAACGCCGCTCGCGTCGGACGGATCTTCCTCGAAGCGCTCGAGGAGCTGGCGGGGCGCCACGGAGCGGTGAGCAACGTCCGGGGGCGGGGGCTTTTGCTCGCGTTCGACCTGCCCGACGGTGAGCGCCGCGACAGGGTCCGCAGCGCCTGCTGGGACGCCGGCCTGGCGACCCTGGCGTGCGGCGAGCGCTCGATCCGGTTCAGGCCCGCCCTGATCTTCGGAGAGGAGGAGGTGGGGCGGGCGGTGGAGATCCTCGACCGGGTGCTCCCCGCGGCCACGTGAGGCGGGCGGCCGCCGGGCCGCCCGCCGTCCCGGTCAGGAGCAGCCCGAGGTGGCGCCGCAGTTGATGCACGCGTAGCAGGCGCCGTTCCGGACCATGATGGTCCCGCACTCGTGGCACGGGGGAGCATCGGCCATTCCGGCCCACACCTTCTGCTCTTCGCCGGCCAGAGACTCCCGCGCCCTGTCCGCAGGAGGCCGCTCCGCGCCGGGCTCCGGCTTCTCGAGGTCCCCGGCACCGCCGGCGGCGTCCTCGTTGTCGAGGAACTTCAGGGCGAGCCAGCGGAAGATGTAGTCCACGATCGACTTGGCGATCGGGATCTCCGGGTTGTTCGTGAATCCGGAGGGCTCGAACCGCACGTGACTGAACTTCCTGACCAGGACTTCCAGCGGCACGCCGTACTGGAGCGCCAGGGAGATCGCCGTGGCGAACGAGTCCATCAGGCCCGACACCACCGAACCCTGCTTCGCCATCACGACGAAGATCTCCCCCGGCTGCCGGGTGTCGGGATACAGCCCGACCGTGATATAGCCCTCGTGGCCGGCGATCGAGAACTTGTGGGTGATCGACTCCCTCTCGTCGGGCAGCCGGCGCCGCAGCGGCCGCGCCGTCTCGGTCTTCGCGGCGGCACCGGTGCTGAGCGGCTGGGTCCGCTTGCAGCCGTCCCGGTAGATCGCGATCGCCTTGAGTCCGAGCCGCCATGCCTCCAGATAGGCCTGCTCCACGTCCTCCACCGTCGAGGACTCCGGCATGTTGACCGTCTTGCTGATGGCGCCCGACAAGAACGGTTGCACGGCGGCCATCATCCTCGCGTGCCCCATCCAGTGGATCGCGCGCTTCCCGCCACGGCCGGGGAACGAGCAGTCGAAGACCGCGAGGTGCTCTTCCTTCAGATGCGGCGCACCCTCGATCGTCTCGTGCTCGTCGATGTAGTCGAGGATCTCCTGGATCTGTGTCGCGTCGTAGCCGAGCCGCCGCAGCGCCACCGGCACGGTGGTGTTGACGATCTTGATCATCCCACCGCCGACCAGCCGCTTGTACTTGGTCAGGGCCAGATCCGGCTCGATGCCGGTCGTGTCGCAATCCATCATGAAGGCGATCGTTCCGGTCGGCGCGAGCACGGTGGCCTGGGCGTTCCGGAAGCCGTATTCGCTGCCGAGCCGTTCCGCCTCCGCCCACACCTGCCGGGCCGCAGCCAGGAGGTTCGGCTCCACGAGGTCGTCGGGCAGCGCCTCCGCGTGGGACCGATGCCTCGCGATCACCTCCAGGAACGGCTCGCGGTTCTTCTCGAACTCCGGGAACGGCCCCCCGTGGTCGCGGGCGATCTCCGCCGATGTCCGGTACGCCTCCCCCGACATCAGCGCCGTGATGGCCGCGGCGATCGCGCGCCCGCGGTCCGAGTCGTACGGAACGCCGAGCGCCATCAGGGTGGCGCCGAGGTTGGCGTATCCGAGGCCAATGGGGCGGAAATTGTGGGAGTTCTCGGCGATCTTCGCCGTCGGATAGCTCGCGTTGTCGACGAGGATCTCCTGGGCGAGGAACGTGACCGACACCGCGTGCCGGAACGCCTCCACGTCGAAGGTGCCGTCGGACCGGAGGAACTTGCGCAGGTTGAGCGACGCGAGATTGCACGCGCTGTCGTCGAGGAACATGTACTCCGAGCACGGGTTCGAGGCGTTGATCCGGCCCGAGTTCTTGCACGGGTTCCACCGGTTGATCGTCGTGTCGAACTGCAGGCCCGGATCGCCGCACTCCCAGGCCGCCTCGGCGATCTTCCGGAACAGATCCCGCGCCTTCATGGTCTCGACGGGCTTGCCGGTCGTGACCTCACGCGTCGTCCACTCGCCGTCTTCGACCACGGCCCGCATGAACTCGTCCGTGACCCTGACCGAGTGGTTGGCATTCTGGAAGAAGACGGAGTCGTACGCGCCTCCGGGGACGTTGAACGACGGATCGTAGCCCGCCTCGATCAGGGCGTGAGCCTTGCGCTCCTCACGGACCTTGCACAGGACGAACTCCTCGATGTCCGGATGATCGGCATTGAGGATCACCATCTTCGCCGCGCGCCGCGTCTTCCCGCCGGACTTGATCACGCCCGCGAACGCGTCGTAGCCGCGCATGAACGACACCGGGCCGGACGCCGTCCCCCCACCCGCGAGCTTCTCCTTCGAGGAGCGGATCACGGAGAGGTTGCTCCCCGTGCCCGATCCGTACTTGAACAGCATGCCCTCGGTCTTGGCCAGGTCGAGGATCGAGGCCATCGAATCCTGGACGCTGTTGATGAAGCAGGCCGACACCTGGGGATGCGGCTCGATCCCGCAGTTGAACCAGACCGGCGAGTTGAAGGCCATCTGCTGGTTGAGCAGCATGTGGACCAGCTCGTCGTGGAAGGCATCCCGGTCCGCCGCGGTGGCGAAATAGCCGCCCTTCTCCCCCCAGCGGGTGATCGTGTCGACCACGCGGCTCACCAGCTGCCGGACGGAGGACTCGCGCTCCGGGGTGCCGAGCGTCCCCCGGAAATACTTCTGGGCCACGATGTTGGTCGCCGTCTGGGACCAGCTCTTCGGCACCTCGACATCCTTTTGCTCGAAGACGACGGTGCCGTCGCCCGAGGTGATGCTGGCCGTGCGCTTCTCCCAGTCGACCGCTTCGAACGGGTCCTGCCCCTCGCGCGTGAACAGCCGTCGGATCGTCAGACCCGGCCCCCCTCCGAGCGTCGTCGCCGGCATCGCCCGGCCGCTGTCGAGCGGGCGCGTGGTTCCCGTGGGCTCGGGTTCGCGTGCGGGCATCTCCTGATGGCTGTTCTGCAAGGGCATGCGATCCTCCTCCATTGAACCGGCGTGCCGGTCCGGTTTCTTCTCTCCCTGTTCGAGTGGCCGCCGGGGACCTCCTCTCCCTACGCCGACCCTCCGGAAAGGTGCGACGAATCCCGAACAGGGCCGGCCGGCAGCGACCGGCGCAACGTATCGCGACCGAGCGCCCGTTGTCAAGACCCGAACCACAAGATATAGGGCTTCTCCTCGGTCGATAGCCCAACATATAGGAATAACACGACTTGCTCCCCGCCGCACGGCAGGCTCCGGCCCGGTGCGACGGCGCGGCGGCCACCGGCACGCCGACTCCTGGACACGTACCGGTGCGCGTGCTATCACTTCCCGCGCCCCGCCGCCGCCGGCACGCGGGGCGCGCGTCGGTTTCGGGGCGTTAACTCAGTGGTAGAGTGCCATCTTCACACGGTGGAAGTCGAAGGTTCGAATCCTTCACGCCCCACCAGACGCCCCGCTGGATGTGGCCGGGGAACCGGTCGACGAGAAGGGGGCCGCTAGCTCAGCTGGGAGAGCGCCGCGTTCGCAACGCGGAGGTCGAGGGTTCGAATCCCTTGCGGTCCACCAGTCCGTCCGGCCGCCGCGGTCCGGATTCCTGTCAGACTGACCCAGTACGTCAAAACGACGCGGGCCCCGTCACCCGATGGTGACCGGCAACCCTTCCCGAGCCAGTACCTTGCTCCCGGTCCCTTGCCACGGGTCCATGGCACACATATTGCTCTTCTCCGGGACGAATGGCTCCTTTTCCTCTACCTGCCAGGCCCTCCACGAGGGCCTTCTTTTTTGGCCCGAACCGGCCCAGAAGCGGCTTTTCCGGCCTTCGCGACCGCTCCCGCCCGGCGCCCCCGGCGCCTGTCCGGGGCGGGGCGTGCCGCCTCAGCCGTTGCGCTTTGCAACAGGACGGGGCATAAGGGACCCGTGGCCGGGTCCTTTTCGATCGCAGGCCGGTACGAGGTGGTCGCCCCGATCGGCGCGGGCGCGGCAGCTACCGTCTACGAAGTCACCGACCGGGAAACCGGTCGGCGACTCGCCCTGAAGCTCCTCCGTCCGGAGGGAATGGCCGATCCCGCCTCGCTCGTCCGCGCCTTCCATCGGGAGTTCAGCCTCCTGACGGAGCTGCGGCACCCCCACCTGGTGGCGGTCCACGACTTCGGCACCGCGAGGCCCCCGGGCGAGCCGGAAGCGCCGGAACTTCCGTACTTCACGATGGACCTGGTCGCGGGCCAGCCCGCTGCGCGGCTGCGATTCGGGGAGTCGCGATGGTCGGATCTCGCCAGGATCGCCGACGCCGTCCTCGACGCCCTCGGCGCTCTCCACGATCGCGGGCTGGTTCATCGGGACGTGACGGCCAGCAACATCCTCGTCGGCGCCGATCTGGACGATGAGCCGCCCCCGGTGTGGCTGATGGACCTCGGTCTCGTCGACCGCGCGAGGGACATCGGGGACGGGGTCGTTCGGGGCACGCTGGCGACGGTCGCGCCCGAGACGCTGCACGGCGGGCGGCTGGACGGCCGGGCCGACCTGTACAGCCTCGGATGCGTGCTGTTCCGGCTCGCCACCGGGCGCGACCCCTTCACGGGCGCCACCCCCTGGGAGCTGCTCCGGGCGCACCTCCGCGAAAGCGTCCCGGACCCTCGCACGCTCGTACCGGGACTTCCCGACAGTCTGGCGGAGCTCATCCTCCGCCTGATGGCGAAGGACCCGGCCGACCGGCCGGCGACGGCCGGGGAGGTCCGGGAGGCGCTGGCGCCTCTTTCGGGCCGCCGGCCGGACCGCGCGCCTCCCCTGCGAAGGCCGTTGGCCCCCGCCTTCTGCGGCCGCCGGGAGCTGATGGAGCGTTTCGAGGCGGCCCTCGAGCGCGTGAAGTCGGGAGCGGGCGAGGCTTGGATGGTCATGGGCCCCGGCGGCTCGGGCCGGTCGCGGTTGCTCGGAGAGTTCCGCCTCGCCGCGCGTCTCGCCGGGGTCGAGGCGGTGCTCGTGCGCTCCGACGAGGCGCCGCGCCGCCCTCTCGGTCTGGCCGGCCGGATCGCGGCGGCGGTGACCCCCTCCGGCGGGGACGCCGCGATCGAGGAGGTTCTGTCCCGGAGGACCGCCCCCCTCGTCCTGTTGGCGGACGACGTGGACCGCGCCGACCACGCATCGAGGGAGAAGCTGGTTTGGTTGGCCCGAGCGGCCGGGGCCTCGCTCCCGTGCCTCGTCGTGATCACCGCCCGCCCCTCCGACCCGCTCGAGAGCGCCGCGCCGTGGACCCACCTCGTCTCGCTCCCCCCTCTCGACGCCGAGGCGGTGGCGCGGATGGCCGCTTCGATGCTCGGACGCCCGTCCCTCCCCGCCGAGTGGGGCCGAGCGCTCGCGGAGCGCACGGGCGGCATCCCGCTGCTCGTCGAAGAGACCGTCGAGGCCTTGGTCCGCGCCGGCCGTGTCGGAAGGGAGCCGGCCGGACCTCCCGAGAAGATCCTGGCGGAGCTCGGCGAGCCGGGAACGCGATCCCGGGAGTGGCTGCAGTCCTCGTGGGATCGCCTGGGGGATGGCGGCCGGGCGATCCTCGCGGCGCTCGCCGTGGCCGCCGAGCCGCTTCGACCGGCCGATCTCGAGGCGCTCGACCCGCGCCTCGCGCGAAGCGCGACGCAGTTGGACGACCTCATCGAGGCGGGACTGGTCCGCCGCGTGCGAACGCCCGACGGGTCGATGGCTTTCCTGCTCGCCGCTCCCGCTCTCGCACCGGAGATCCTCGCTCTCTCCGACGCGCGGACCGTGCGGACGCTGCACCGGAGGTGGGCGGAACGGCTCGCCGATCGGCCGGAGGCGAAGGGCCAACGGGCCCTCCATCTCCTCGACGCCGGAGAGACCGAGCAGGCCCTTCCCCTCCTCGCCGCCGCGATTCGAGAGGCGGTTTCCGGAGGTGCTCCGCTCGAAGCGATCCGGCTCGCCGACCGCTGGCTCGCCGAGCCCTCCGGCTCTTCCTCTCCCGACGAGGCCGCCGTGCGGCAGGCCCGCGCCGAGGCGCTCGCGGCCGCAGGGAGACTGGCCGAGGCCGAGGAGGAGTTCGCGCTGGCGGAGCGCTCGGCGCGGGCCGCCGGCCCCCCCGGGACGCTCGCCGCCGTCCTGTGTGCCGCCGGGGCTTTTTACGCGAGACGCGGCGAGGTCGACCGGGGCTTGGCGATGCTCGAGGAGTCGCTCGCCCTGTTCGACGAGCTGGGCGAGACCCGCTCCGGCGCCCTCGCCCTGGTCGAGATCGGCGAGACCTTGGAGCGCCGGGGGCTCGCGCGGGAAGCGGAGGCCCGCCTCCTGTCCGCACTGAGCCAGGCGCGCCGTTCGGGCGACGGGGATCTCGCCGCGCGCGCCGGGATCGGGTTGGGACGCCTCGCGCTCGCCGGTGGCAACGAGGGGGCGGCGATCGAGCGCTTCCGCGAAGCCGAATCGGAGGCCGGGCAGGCCGACCTTCGGGGCGCGGCCGCTCGCGGGAGGCTCCTGGCCCTGCTGACGGCCGGGGAGACGGGTGAAGCGGTGGAGCTGGGCCGCCGCCTCGTGGAGGAAGCGCGCCGCGCCGGCGACCTCGCCGCGGAGGCGGCCTCCCGAACGTGCCTGGCCCGCGCGCTCGCCGGATCGGGGCGCCGCTCGGAAGCGATCCAGGAGCTGCTCGCCGGGGAGCGGCTTTGGACCCATCTGGGGCAGGAGTCCGAGCGGCTTTCTTCCGCCGCTTTCCGGGCCGGCATCCTCCTCGAACTCGGCCGGGTGAGGTCCGCCGAGGAGCTGGCGACCGGGACGCGCGACGCCGCACGGGCGGCGAAGGCGGGCTCGGCTCTGGCCGCTTCGGAACGGGTTCTGGCGAGAGTGCTCGCCTTCGTCGGGCGGGCGCAGGAAATCTCCTGGGACACCCTGATCGGTGCGGAGCGGCGAAGCCTCGAGGGCTGGGTGCACCTTCGCGCCGGCCGGCCCGAAAAGGCGCGGGAAGCGTTTCAAGAGGCGGTCTTCCTCGCCCGGCGGGACGGTGCGCCGCAGGTGGAGCGGGACGCGCTGTGCGGCCTCGCCGAGGTCTGCCTGGCGGTCCGGGACGACGATCGCCTTCGCCTCGCCCTGCGCCGGCTGGAGCGCGCGGCCCACGGGCGCCGCGACCCGGAACTCGACGCGCTGGTCCGCCTCCTCGCTGCGGAACGCGAACTCCAGCGTCCCGACGGCGACCTCAAGCGAGCGGTGGAAGAGGCCCGGGCCGCGGGCGAGGCGCTCGAGCGCGCGGAGAGAGGGGATTGGGCGTGGCGGGCCTGGGGAGCGCTCGCCGCCGCAGCGAGACGCCTCGGCGACGCGAGCGCCGCGTCCGAGGCCGCCCGCCGAGCGAGGGCGGGACTCGAAGCCTTGCTCGGGGCGATGGACCGGGCCGACCGCGAGCGGTTCCGCTCCCAGCTCCGGGCCCGGAACGTTCTCGAGCAGGAAGCGGCGTCCAGCCGGACGGTGGCCCCGCCGCCTTCTGTCCCGGCGGCGGGTTCCCGGAGAGTCGAAGCGCTCGAGCGTCTTCTCGAGATCAACCGGGCCCTCAACTCCACCCTCGAGCTCGACGCCGTCCTGAGGACGCTTCTCGACACCGCCGTCGAGCTCACCGGCGCGGAGCGCGGGTTCGTGCTCCTCGAGGAGGGGGGCGAGACGTCGACGGAGCTGGCTCGGGGTGCCGGGGGCGAGGATCTCGCGGGTCCCGACCGGGAGCTGAGCCGTTCCGTGGCCCGCCGCACGATGGAAGACCGGCGCGCCCTCCTCGTGCACGACGCGCTGTCCGACGCCCGCCTGTCGCGGGTGGCCTCGGTTCACGCCCTGCGGCTGCGCTCGGTCCTCTCCGTCCCGCTCTCCGTCCGCGGCCGGGTCGTCGGCGCCATCGTGCTCGACTCCCGCCGGGCGTCCGCGCTGTTCGATGCGGAGCATGTTCGGCTGCTTTCTCTCCTGGCGGACCAGGCCGGCATCGCCATCGGCAACGCGCGACTCGTGGCCGAGTTGCGGCGCCAGGCGGAGGAGATCCGGCGCCTGAACGAGCGGCTGCAGGAGACGGTCGAAGAGCAGCGCGTCGAGCTGCTCGAAAAGCAGTCCAACCTCGAGGTGAGGTTCCGCTACGACTGCATCGTCGGCGCATCGCCCGCGATGCAGAAGGTCTACCGCACTCTGGACAAGCTCGTTCACACGGAGATCCCCGTCCTGGTGACGGGCGAGTCGGGAACGGGAAAGGACCTCGTCGCGCGCGTCCTCCACTACAACGGCCCGCGAGCGAAGAAGCGGTTCGTGACCGTGAACTGCGCCGCTCTGACGGACACGCTGTTGGAAAGCGAGCTCTTCGGCCACCGCCGCGGTGCCTTCACCGGCGCGGACCGCGATCGGAAAGGACTGTTCGAGCAGGCCGACGGCGGAACGCTTTTCCTCGACGAGATCGGAGAAATGCCCCTGGCCCTGCAGCCCAAGCTGCTCCGGGCCATCCAGTTCGGCGAGATCCGGCGCGTGGGGGAGGATGCGCCGCGACACGTCGACGTGCGGATCGTCGCGGCCACCAACCGGGACCTCGCGACGATGGTCCGCGAAGGCCGGTTCCGCGAGGATCTCTTCTACCGGCTCGACGTCGGCCGGGTCCACCTCGCACCGCTCAGGGAACGGATGGAGGACATCGGCCTGCTCGTGGAGCACTTTCTCCAGCAACAGGCCGCGAAGGAGGGACGGCGGCCGCGGTCGATCGAACCGGCCGCTCTGCGGCTGTTCCTGCGCTACGACTGGCCGGGGAACGTCCGGGAGTTGGAAAACGAGGTCACCCGGCTCGCCGCCTTCACCGAGGGCGACGTGATCACCGAGGTCGACGTCCTGGAAAACGCTCTTTTCCTCGAGAGGGCCCGCGAGCGCCGGGCGCCCGCGCCGGTGGGCACGCTCGAACAGACGGAGCTCGAGCAGATCCGGCAGGCGCTCCGGGCAGCCGGAGGCAACCGCACGCGCGCCGCCCGGATGCTCGGCATCGACCGGTCCACGCTGTACCGGAAGATCCGGAAGTACGGTGAACAGCTCGGCCTGCGCTGAGCGCCTCGCGGCGATCCTCCTGCTCGCCGCGGCGCCGTTGGCCGCCGCGGGCTGCGCCCCCGGCGGACCGGGCTTCGACTCGCCGAGGCCGGGCCGCCTGCCGGAACACCCGGTGTTCCAGCCCGAGCCGTCCCGCGCGGCGCGGCGCGTGCTCCTCGCCGTGCGCTCCACCGACGGAGACCTGTCCTGGCAGCGCCCGATCCTGGAACGCCTCCCGCGCTACTCGAAGGTGGAGCTCCTCGTCCCGGAGGAGCTCGAGTCCCGCATCCGGGAGGAGCTGCTCAGCCGTCCCGTACCCCCGTCCGTGGAGATCGTCCCCTACGGCCGCCCGGCGCCGCCGTGGAGCGCGTTCTTCCTCCTCCTCCCCGATCGCGACCGCCTCGTCCGCGTTCTTCCCCAGGACGAGGAGTTGGCGTTCCTTCACGGGACGCGATGGGCGCAGGACCTCTTCGAGGTCGTGCGGGACGGCGCGGAGCTCGTCCTGCTGGCCCCGTGGGTCCAGCGCCATCTGCTCGGCCCCCCGGACGCGGCACCCGGCCGCCTCGTTCCCGACACCGCGTTCGTGGATCACCTCCGCCTGCCGGGGGCGAGGGTCGCTGTCCTTCCCGCGGCGTTCAACGGGGGCAACGTGGTGGCGGACGTGGTGGGGGGGCGCCGGGTCGTGATCGTCGGCGGCGATGCCGTTCGGAAGACGCGCACACTGGCGCGCGCGTTCGGAGATGCACCGCCGGGTCCCGCGGAGCTCGCGCGGCTGTTCGGCCGGGCCCTCGGTGCCGACGAGACCGTGATCCTCGATCCAGGCCGCCCGCAGCCGGCTCTTCTGTACCACCTCGACCAGGTCATCCTCCCGCTCGGGGAGGACCGGATCGCACTGGCCCTTCCGCAGGTCGGCCCGGGCGACCCGCCGGCGGTCCGAGACGCGGCGGCCTTCGCCGTTCGGCTCCGGTCGCGCCTGTCGAGGCTCGGTTACCGGATCGTGGAGATCCCCGTATCGGGGGCGGACCTCGCCGCGTACCGCCATCCGCTGAACGCGGTGCCTTACACCGACGCCGAGACCGGCCGGCGGACGTTGCTCCTGCCGCGGTTTCCGGGAGGCGCGGCCTTCGACCCCGCCCCCTTCGCCGAGGCCGGCTATCGCGTCGTCGAGGTCCCCACGGCGGCGAGCGATCTCAAGGGCGGCGTCCATTGCCTCGTCAACGTCCTGGAGTGAACGGTCGCGGGCGTTGCACGATGCAACGGGCGCGGACTCTGCAACACCGCGGGTCCCGCCGGGGGCCGGGAAAGGCGTTCTCGATCGTTCGTTGTTGTGCGCCGGCCGGCTCGCCGGCTGGCACACCGGTTGCAGTACTGGGGGGCGCGAAGGCGGAAAGACCCGACGGAGGACCCGGAGAGCGGTTACAACCCAAAACGCAGCGCCCAGCCCAAGAGGGTCCTACGACCCGCCCCGTTCTCCGGGACCTCCTGTCGGGACACTCCGCCGCGCCGACCGACCCGCTCCTTTTTCCGTGGCGACCAAGCGCTCCGAAGGCCCGCCGTCAGGCGGGCCTTTCCGCTTGATGGCCGCGGCGCCGGCGCGAGCCCATCCTGTCAAGGGAAGCCCCGTCCCGCGCGCCGGCCCCTCCGGAGCGCGGCGGGGCGCCGCAACGAGAGCTCTCGCCGGGAGCCCCGATGCGCCTGCGCGTGCTCACCTACAACATCCACCGCGCGATCGGCGTCGACCGACGGTTCCGGCCCGATCGCATCATCGAGATCCTCGAGCACCACGACGCCGATATCGTCCTCCTCCAAGAGGTCGACGAGGGGGTGCCGCGCTCGCGGGAGATGGACCTGGCCCGGGAATTTTCCCTCGCCCTCGGCTACGAGCACTACGCGGTGGGGCACAACGTCAAGCTTCGCCGGGGACGGTACGGCAACGCCACGCTCAGCCGCTACCCGATCCTCCGCGAGCGCAACATCGACCTCACGATCGGCCGCCGCAAAAGGCGCGGCTGCCAGCACACCACGATCCGGCTTCCCGCCGGCGCCCCGCCCCTCGAAGTGTTCAATCTCCACCTCGGGCTGTCGGCGCGGGAGCGGGCGCAGCAGCTCGGCGTTCTTCTGTGCAGTCCGGAGTTCGCTCGACTGGAGCCGAGCCGCCCGTGCCTCGTCGGCGGGGATTTCAACGACTGGCGGTCGCTCCTCCGGCCGACCCTCGTCTCGGGCCTCGGTTTCCGGTGCGCCACCGACCGGGGCGGCACGGCCCGGCCGATTCGAACGTATCCGTCCTTCTCGCCCACGGGGCCGTTGGACCGGATCTACTATCGCGGTCCGCTCCGCCTGGAACGCGTCCGGCGTTGCCGCCTGAACCGGTCGAAGGTGGCCAGCGACCACCTGCCCGTCGTGGCGGACTTCCGTCTCGCCGCCGGCGGCTGAGGGCGGGGCGCCCGAGGCTCTCGCCGGGAACCCCCGGCTGCTGGTAACGTTCGACCGGGATGGCGACGCTGCGCGCGACCTCACCGGACTCTCGCGGAATCCGCACCGTCCGCCTCGCCGCCACCCGGATCCTTCCGGCGGCCGCCCTCGCCGCGGCGCTCGCGCCGGGGCGTCATTGGGGCTTGGCCGCCCTGGGTCTCGCCGTGCCGGCGCTCGTGGCGGTCGCCGCCGGAAGCCGGCGCCTGGGACCCCGGGACTCCCTCGCAGCCCTCGCCTTTCTCCTCGCGGCCGCCGTTCCCGCGCTGCCCGATCTCCGGCCTCCCGGCGAACCGGCGGATCTGCTGCCGGTCGCCACCGCCGAGATCGAACGCGTGTGGCACAGGTGGGTCGATCGGCTGGACCGGGCGGTGAGCGACCCTCCTCCGGCCGGGGGCGGCTACACCTGGGTGGAACGCCGGCAGCGGGGCTTGGGACCGGGAACCGGTCTCGAGGTGCTCTCCGCCGACGCGGCGACGACCCACGTCTGGTCGGGATGGACGACCGTGTTGACGCCGGCGGAGCGCGAGGTGCTCCTCCGGGCGCTCGATAGCCCCCCGGCCGTTCTGGTGCTGAGGCGCGGGCTGGCGCTGCGGCTCCTCGTGGCGCGGCGGGCGGCGGGTCCCCCGGGGGCGGGGCTGATCGTCGCCGCGGAGCGGCCGCTCCCGCCCGAACCGGACGCCGGGGAGATGGCCCGGGCGGTCCCGGCGGGAGTCACGGTGCGCGTCCGCTGGCAATCGATCGGGGAGGGCGTGCGAGCCCGGTTCGGTCCTTCCGGGCCGGGCGGGCCGCAGGTGGCCTTTTGGTCCCTCGTCCCGCTCATGGTTCCCGGTTCCAGGCGCGCCGGCCTCGCCAGCCTCGGAATGCCGCCGGCCGCGGAACTCGCCGCCCGGCGTGCGGACACCCGGCGGCGTCGCGCCGCCTGGTGCGGAGCCGCGGTGCTCGCCGGGCTCGCCCTGGTTTCGGGGAGTGGGTGGTGGCGTTTTCCCTTGGCGCGCCTGCTCCTGGTCCTCGCACCGCCGAGTGTCGGGCCGCGGGATTGGGGGTCGCTTCTGCTCCGGGAGCCGGCGGGAGCGGCGCTCACGATGCTCGCCCTGGTGGGGGTGGCCGCCTCCGTCCCCCTGGGACGCCGTGCGTGGATCCGCCGGTCGGCCTTGGCCGCCGGGGTGATGTTGGCGTTGGCGGGACTGCTCGCGACCGGAGCTGGCACGCTGGCCGCAGGCGGCCCACCCACGGCGAGCGCCCGGTTCACCGGCCTGTCGCGCCTGCTCGGCGTGGACTGGTGGGGCTCGCTGGCGCTCGGCGGGTCCACCTGGGCGGGACTCCTGCTCGCGTTCCGGGCCGGCGGGGCGCGTCCGGCGGTCGCCCTCGCCGCGGCCGGCCTCGCTGCCGGCATCGCGTCGGGGGCCGTCCACGCCGCCTGCTTGACTCCGGCAGCCCGCCGTCGGACCGAGCGAGGTCTGGCCCGGTCGCTGCGCGAGCGCGAGCGGCTGTGGACCCGCGACCTGATGGAAACGCTGGATCTCGCGGTCCCGCCACCACAGGCCGAGGTCCTCGCTCCCGATCGCGATGCGATCGACCTGTGGTGGCGTTCGCCCCTGGGCCGAGACGGGTTGGCCTCGGGCGTGTGGAAGTACCGGCCGGGGGAACCGGACGTCCCGTCGGACGCGTTCGTCTCCGGGCTGCCTCCGGTCGCCCCGCGATCGCGCCTCGTGAGCAGGGATCCGGAAGCGACCGGCCCGTTCCCCCACCGGATCGACGGGCCGCGTCTGGTGGAACTCGAGCGCATCAGCGGAACGGTGACGCTGTTGACGGTCGAATCGCTCCGCCCCGACGGGGGGAGCTGGGTGGCAGGGGTGCTCGTCGCTCCGGGCAACCTTCCCGGCCGTCGCGGGGACGATCCTCTCCTCCGAGCCCGCTCCGGTCCCCGCCCCCCGCGCGTGCTACCCGATCCCGTCCTGGAGCCCCGTCTGGCCTGGTTCGACGAGGCGGGCCGCCAGCTCGGCGCCGAACTGGACGCCCCGCCCGCCCCACCGCGGGCACCCCCGACACGCGCGAGATGGCGCTTGGCCCGCCTGAAGGGCCGCCCCGCGTGGCTGTACGAGATGCCCGACGCTTCCGGGACGGTGACGGCGGTGCTCGTGCCCCCCGACGGGCTGACGCTGGCCGCGATCGCCCTCGGCTGGGGCCTGTGGTACGGGGCACTGGCGGCGGCATGGGCGTGCGTCGGCGCGCTCCTGGCCGCGCCGCGCCGCGTCGTCGGCCGGACCGTGTCGCGGCTCGCCCGGCTTGCCGGCGAGTTCCGCACGCACCTCGCCGTCTCCCTCGTGGCGGCCGGACTCCTTCCGCTGCTCGTCCTCGGGGCCGCCGGGAGGGCCGCCGCGCGGCGGCAGGCGCAGCACCAGCTCACCTCCGAAGGCGCCAGCGCCGCGCGCATCGCTCGCCGACTTCTCGAGGACTTCCTCGCCGTCGAGGGGAAGAGCGCGTGGCTGCTCGGCGGCCGCGACGAGAGGGACGCCATCGCTTCCTGGATCGCCCGGGAGCTGGGCGAAGACCTCTTCGCCTGGGAGAACGGTGAGCTGGTCGCCACCAGCCGCCCGGACCTCACCCGCGCCGGGCTGTGGCCCTCCCGGCTCCCGGGCCACATCGAACGCGCGATCGCCGTGAGCCGGGTCCCGCTTCTGCTCGAACCCGCCTTCGCGACCGGCCCGCTGGTGGCGCACGGCCCGTACCGGGCTCCGGGGGAGATGGAGGCCGGCGTCCTCTCCGTTCCGCTCCGCGGCGCCGAACGGCGCTTCGAAGCGGAGGTCGTGGGAGTGGACCGCGCTCTGGTGGTGAGCGCCGGTTTGCTCGTCGCACTGGCGGGCGCCCTTCTCGTCCCGGCCACGCGCCGGCTCGTCCGCCCGCTCTCCCAGCTCGAGAGGGCCACCTCCAGCATCGCGGCCGGTCGATTCGACGTGCCCGTTCCGGAAACCGGCTACGCGGAAACCCGGGCACTCGCCCGTGCCCTGCGGGCGATGGCGGAATCGCTCGACCGGCAGCAGCGCTCCCTGGAGCGACGGCGGGCGGCGATGGAGGCGTTGATCGAGAGCATCCCGGTGGCCGTCGTCGCGCTCTCGCCCGGCGGGGTCGTCTGGGCCGCGAATCCCCAGGCGCGGCAGCTTCTCGGGGCGGAACCGGGATGGCCCTTGCCGGAATCCGGGGGACCGCTACGGAGCGCCGCCGCCGCCCTCGCGCGGGCCGGCGGCGCGAAAACGGAACGGGTGACGCGCCGGGAGGCGGGCGAAACGGCGGTGTACCGCCTGGAGGCCGTCGACCTGCCGGGGCCGGCGGGCGCGGGCGATCCATCCCGGCTCCTTGTCGTCGAGGACCTCACCGATGCGGTCCGCTCCGAGCGGCTGGTGGCGTGGGCCGAGATGGCGCGCCGGATCGCTCACGAGATCAAGAATCCTCTCACCCCGATCAGCCTCATGGTGGATCACGTGCGGAGCCTGCGGGAGAGCCGGGATCCCCGGCTCCCGGAGGTCCTGGACCGGTTTCTCGGGACCATCGCCGAACAGGTGGCCGTCCTCCGGGAAACCGCCGGCGATTTTTCCGACTACGCCCGCCTGCTCGTGTCGCGCCCCGAGCCGGTCGATCTGCCCTCCCGCATCCGGGAGTGGCTCTCCCCGTACCTCCTCGCGCCCCCCGAGGGCGTCAGCGTCAACCTCGAGGGGCCCGACCGGCTGCCGGACGTGATGGCCGACCCCCGGCTGCTCCGGCGCGCCGTCGTGAATCTCGTCGACAACGCGCTGGCCGCCGTGGCGCGCGGGGGCCGGGTGCAGGTGCGGTGGGAAGGAGACGCCGACGAGGTCCGGATCACGGTGGAGGACGACGGGCCGGGAATCGCCCCCGAGAAGGTGGCGGAACTCCTCGAGCCGGATGCGACGACGAGGAGGGAAGGTAGCGGGCTCGGCCTGCCGATCGTGCGCGAAGCGGTGGCCGCCCACGGCGGCCGCCTCGAGATCGACACGGCGCCCGGCCGCGGGGCGCGATTCACGATCGTGCTGCCGGCCGGGACCGGCCCGGCGGGAAGGGCTGGTCCCTCCCCCGCCGGAGACCGAGGTTGACGGGGGAAATAACCCCTGGATGGGAGGGCTCGTGAGGACCGTCGACAGACACGGTGTTCGAACGCTGGCGCGTGCAGGGGCCTGCCTGCTGCTCGCAGCCGTCGCCGCCGCCTGTTCGCGACCGGAATCCGACTCCCCTGAACCGGCGGCCGGGGGAACCCTGGTGGTGGGCATCCCGGCGGCCCCCGATTCCCTGAACATCTACCTGGCACGGAGCTCCGCGTCGCTCCTGGTGGCGAACCGCGTCCTCCCGCGACTCGCCGAGGAACGCCTTCCGGACGATCGCCACGAGGCGGGGTTGTTTCCCCTTCTCGCCGAGCGCTGGGAGACGGAGGACGACGGGCGGACGCTCGTGTTCCACCTCCGGCGGAGCGGCCGGTGGACGACGGGCGATCCGATCACCTGCGAGGATGTGGCGTTCACCTTCGAGGTCCAGACATCCGAGAAGATCGCCTGGCGCGCCGCCTCCATCAAGCGGTTCGTCGAGAGCGTGGAGTGCCGTGACGACGCCACGCCGGTGTTCCACTTCACCCGCGCCTACCCGGGGATGGTCATGGACGCCAACGATCTCCACATCCTCCCGCGCTCGCTCCGGGAGAGGCCGTTCGACACCTGGCGCGAGATCGACTGGAACCGCGAGCTCCCGGCCGCCGGTCCGTTCCGGCTGGGAGAGTCCGCGGACCCGCAGGAGATCGTCCTCGAGCGGCACGACGCGTACTACGCCGATCCTCAGTTGCCGTGGCTCGATCGCCTGGTGCTGCGCGTCGTCCCGGATCCCGCCGCCCGGCTCGCGCAGTTGCTCTCCGGCGACATTCACCTCGCCCTGGCCCTCTCTCCGGACGCCGCCGCCCAGGTGGCGAGGCGGGCCGACCTCATGGTCGTGCGAAGGCCGCGGCCCGCTTACACGTACGTCGGGTGGAACGTGCTCGACCCCGCGGCGTACCGGGATTACCGCGCGGCCCGGCTCCGGTGGTGCGACCGGGAAGGCCGGTCCCACTGCCCGGACGATCCGGAGGAGGTGGCACGGCTGGCGCGCGAGCATCCCCACCCTCTGTTCGGCGACGCACGCGTCCGCAAGGCGCTCACGCTCGCCATCGATCGGGAGACGATCGTCGATACCGTGCTGCTCGGGGAGGGAGAGGTTCCGGCGTCGCCGATCCTGGCACCGCTTCCCGACCACGACCCGAACCTCGCCCCTTGGCCGTTCGATCCGGACCGGGCCAAGGCGCTCCTCCGCGATGCGGGGTTCCGGGACAGCGACGGCGACGGCACCCTCGAAAAGGACGGCCGCGACTTCGCCTTCGAACTCCTCGTGCAGGCGGGAAACCGCACGCGCCGGGATGCGGCGGTGATGATCCAGAGGGACCTGGCCCGGCTGGGGATCGCCGTGACGGTCCGTCCCGTCGACAACTCCGCGTTCTATCCGCTGATCGCAAGGCGCGAGATGGACGCGTGGATCGGTGGTTGGCTGACCTCCCTGCGAACCGACATCGCCGATCTTCTGACGGCCCGCGCCTGCGGCTCGGAAGGCAACAATTTCGGGTCGTGGTCCGATCCGGAGGGGGACCGTCTCGCTCTCGAGGCCACGGAAACGCTCGACCCGAAGCGGAGGGCCGAACTCTGGCACCGGTGGGAGGCGGTCTTCCACGCCCAGCAGCCGTACACGATACTGTTCCGGGCGATGCGGCTGACCGGGGTCAGCCGCCGGGTGCACGGCGTCGAGTCGATGCTGGCGAACGACGATCTCGCCGGGGTGGAACACTGGTGGCTCGAGCCCGGCCGCTGATCGTCGCCCTGCTGAGGAGGACGGCGGGGGGCGCCCTCACGGTGCTCCTCGTGGTGACGGTCGCGTTCGCGCTGCTCGAGCTGTCGCCCGGGGAGGCCGGCTGGGCCGAGGATCCGACGCTCTCGGCGGCGGACCGCGCGCGGTTGCGCGAGGCGTTCGGCCTCGACCGCCCGCCGCTCGAGCGTTACCTGGCGTTCCTCGGACACGCCCTCCGCGGCGACCTCGCGGTGTCGATCAGCCACCAGCGTCCCGTCCGCGACGTTCTGATCGACGCCCTGGGCCCGACCGTCTTGCTCACCGGGTCGGCGATCGTCCTCGCCTTCGCCATCGGCCTCGCCGCCGGAACCCGGGCCGCGGTGCGCCCCCGCGGCGCCACCGCCGCCCTCGTCCACAGGTGGCTCCCGGCGCTCGACGCGCTCCCCCCCTTCTGGCTCGGGCTCCTGGCCGTCTACCTCTTCGCATGGCGCCTCGACCTTCTCCCCGCGTCCCACATGCACGATCCGGGAGGCGGGGGCGCGCTCGACCTCCTCCGGCACCTGCTTCTTCCGTGCCTCGTTCTCGGTGTCCCGGGCGCCGCCCCGGTGGCGCGTCACCATGCCGCCGCCCTGGGACGCGAGCTCTCGGCTCCGCACGTGCGAGCGGCTCGGGCCCTGGGCCTGGGGCCGGGGCGGATCCTCCTCCGCGCCCTGCGTGGCTCGCTGCATCCGGCCGTCACGCTCCTCGGGCTCTCCCTGCCCTCCCTCGTCGGGGGCGCGGTCGTGGTGGAGGTCGTCTTCTCCTGGCCGGGGCTGGGCCGCGTCCACCAGCAGGCGTTGGCCTCCCGCGACGTGCCGCTGGCCCTCGGGGGCCTGGCGATGATCGCCGTGCTGGTCGTCGCCGGAGCGGCCCTTTCCGATCTGCTCTCGGCATGGCTCGACCCGCGGTGGCGGGCCCCGGAGCCGAGGGGACGATGAGCCCGCCCCGGATGGTCCCCCGGACGGTCGGGCTGTGGGGCGTGCTCGCCCTTCTGGGCGGCATCCTGGTCGCTCCCTCCCTCCTCCCGCTCGATCCTTTCGGCTCGCCCGATCCGGCCGCGCTGCGACTGCTTCCTCCCGGGTCGCGCGTCCCCGCGCTGGTGCGCCGGGACGGCCGGATCGTTCCGGTGGCGGGACGCGGGGCGGCGGGAGCGGGGATCGCCGGTGGCTGGAGAGTCGAGGGAGAAGAGGTGCTGTACCGGCGCGGGCCGCGATGGCGGCGCCTCCCGCTGCGCGATCTCGAGGTCGGACCGGACGGGCGGCCGGTCGTGCGCACGCTGTGGTACCCCCTCGGCACCGACCGGCTCGGTCGCGATCTCGCCGCCCGCCTCCTCGCCGGGGGCCGCACCTCGCTGCTCATCGGAATGGGGAGCGTCGCCGGCGCGGCGCTCCTCGGGGCGGTGATCGGCCTCGGCGGGGCCCTCGCCGGCGGCTTCGTGGACGCCGCCTTGTCCCGACTCGGCGACACCCTTCTCGCCTTCCCCCGCGTCGTGCTGGTGATGGCGCTCGCCGCCACCGTGCGGACCGGCCCCGTGGGACTCACGCTCCTGATCGCCGCGACCGGCTGGCCCTCGCTGGCCAGGCTGGTCCGCGCCGATGCCCGGGCGCTGGCTCGGTCGGAGATGGTCGTGGCCGCGCGAGCCTCCGGAGCGGGTCCGGCCCGGATCGCGTTCCGCCACCTCCTCCCCCACGCCCTGAGCACGCTGGCGGTGGCGGCCGGGCTGCGGATCGGCCCCTTCGTGCTTCTCGAGGCGTCGCTGTCCTTCCTCGGCTTCGGCGTGCCGCTGCCCCTGCCGTCGTGGGGTAACATTCTGAACGAAGGCCGCGACGTGCTGTTCGAGGCGTGGTGGGTCACGACGTTCCCGGGCGCCCTCCTCGGACTCACGGTGATCGCCTTGAACGCCGCGGCCGACAGGCTGCGCACGCGGCTGGAGGTCCGGCGCGGGTGAGCCGGAGGGGCCGGTCGAGGACGAGGTTGGTACGGTGCAGGGCGGATACGTCGACGCGCACAAAAGGTACCGCATCCTGAACGAGCTGGGCGCCGGCGGATTCGCGCGCGTCTTTCTGTGCCGGGACCGGATCACGAGAGAGCTCCGGGCGGTCAAGGTCGCCAACCGCATGGGCGACGAATCGCTCCTGCGCGAGGCGCGCGGGCTGAGGTACATCTCCCACCCGGGTGTCGTCAGGGTGCACGAGGTCGGCGAGGACGAACGAGGCCGGCTGTACCTCGTCATGGACTTCCTCGAGGGGCCGACCCTCTCCGACCTGCTCGAGTTCCACCGGCGGCTCCCCGTCGCCGTGGCGGTGGATCTGTCGATCGAGCTGGCCCAGGCGCTCGAAGCGATCCACGAGCAGGGCCTCGTCCACCGCGATCTGACGCCGGCGAACATCATCGTGGAACGACGGTCGAAGCGGCCGATCCTGTGCGATTTCGGAATCGCGCGCGATCTCGGACTGTCGACTCAGACGGGGTCGGGCGCCGGAACGCTGGCTTACATGCCCCCGGAGCAGATGCGCGGCCACGCCACCCAGCGGACCGACATTTTCGCCCTCGGCGTCGTCCTGTACGAGATGCTCACGGGCAAGGTCCCGTGGGGCGAGGCGAAGACGGCGATCATCGCCTATCGGATCCTGCGGCTCGACCGCCGCCGGCTGGCTCGGCAGATGAGCGGCGTCCCGGAACCGCTCCGCCCGGTGCTCCTCCGGGCCCTGGCGCGCGACCCGCGCCGGAGGTTCGCCTCGATGGCGGCCTTCCGGCGAGCGCTCGCCGAGATTCCGATCCGGAGGCGGGGGCGGAACCTCGAGCAGCTCCTCGACGCTTACTACGACATCCGGCGCATCTGCGCCGGGTGCGGGACCGACCTGATCACCCACATGCGCTATTGCCCCGAGTGTGCCGACCGGAAGCGGCTCGTCTGGTCGGACCGCCTACCGGGGCGCTGTCCGCGCTGCTCGTGGGAGCGGAGCCCGACTTGGAACTACTGCGCGTGGTGCGGAACGGAGTTCCTCCGGCCGCGCCGCGGCAAGGATCCGTGCGAGTGCCGTGGCCGCTGCCCCTCGTGCCGGCAGGCCGTGCCGCTGTACGCCCGGTTCTGTCCCCACTGCCGGGAGAGCCTCTCTTGGGACATCGAGTTCAAGGTCCCGTGTCCCGGGTGCGGCTGGGGCGTTTCCCCGCGCTGGCGGGGATGTCCTTGGTGCGGCCGCCGCCTCCACCGCCGCCGGAAGGCGGCACGGAGCCGCGAGAGCGCGGCCCTCTGAGCCGTCGACGGGACCCCGCGCGCGTCCTAGATTCCCCAGGGGGGGGCGGCGGAGGATCGGTCCCGTGGAGACTTCCGGAACGCTGGCGAACACCGCCGAGCAACTGACCGCGCTGCTGGAGCAGGAGGTCGCCGAGGGGCGCGTGGACCTGCCGGTCATGCCGGAGGTCGCCACCAAGGTTCAGCAGGTCACGCGGCGCCCGTACCACAATGCCCAGGACCTCGCCCGTGTCATCGCCCTCGATCCGTCGCTCGCCGCGAACATCGTCAAGGTGGCGAACTCGGCGCGCTACGCCGGCCTGAGCGAGGTGACGGACCTCGATCGGGCCATCGCGCGACTGGGAACGGACATGGTGGTGGCCGTGGTCGTCGGCGTGGCGGGCAAAGCGATGTTCCGTTGTCCCATCCCGGAGCTGCAGGCGTACCTCACCTCGTGCTGGCGCCGTTCCCTGTTCGTCGCCGCTGCGGCGCGTCACCTCGCGAAGCGGGCGGAGGCGACCGACGAGCAGGCGTTCCTGGCCGGGCTGCTCCACGCGATCGGGGAGCCGCTCCTGGTCCGTGCGTACGCCGCCCTCGTCGAGGAGGGCCGCTGCGAGCCGATGCCGGCGGAAACCGTGGTGCGGGCGGTCGTCCCCTTGTCGCCGCGCGTGGGAGCCGACCTGCTGGCCAACTGGAGCGTCCCGTCCCTCGTCGTCGACGCCATCCGGTATCACGACGCCCCCCACATGGCAC
>RFHH01000071.1 GCA_003696075.1 Acidobacteriota bacterium | reverse complement strand
TTGCGGAGATCTTGCCATGCGGACAGAGCGAGGATCGATGGCGGAGAGCAGGACCCGGTCGCGAGCGGGAAGCCTCGCCGGCTGCATCCTGGCCCTCCTTGTGGTGGTGGCGCCCGCGCTCGCCGGGCCGCCGCCGACCTCCTGCACGCCGGCGGGCGGCGTCGGCTGCGACCTCAGATCCGACATCCTAGTGTTCGACGAAGGCGACCCGACCTACGAGGTCACGGCGCACATCGTCGACTGCCATTTCTGCGGGCCACCGAATGATCCGAACGCCCCCCCGGGGAGCTTCAACTTCCGTGGCAGGGCCGAGATCCAGTTCGGGCCGTACGACCCGGCGATCTGCCCCTACGATCAGGACACGTTGGAGCTCGATATCAGTTCCTCCGATCTGACGCCGGGCAAGGGCGGCGGCGGTCCAGGCGGGAACGAGCCGACCTACGTCCCGCTCGACCCGACCGAGCGCTTCACGCCCACACAGCCGCCGGAGCTGAAGGCGGCCTGCGTCGCGCCGGAGTACCTCGACTACCGGATCCCGCAGGTCTACCTGTACGGCAACAAGGGCGCGGTCACCGGCGCGATCGGGAGCGAGCCGAACGCCTATCTCCAACCTCCTGACGCCTTCCGCGTCGAGGACGTCAACACCGGCGAGCTGCTCTCGCGGATCGAGCTGGATGCCTTCCGGCTGCCGCAGGACCTGACCGTCGACACGACCGAGACCTACGGCGCGACGAGCGGGATGCGCTTCTGGCCCGACGGGCTGCCGTTCCGGCTGGGGCCGCACGTCACGCACTTCCAGGCGAAGACCGTCTCGTTCACGACGCCCGGGACGGCCGGCGGCGGCCCGCCCGCCTACACGCCGCATCCGCCCGACGGTTCCTTCTCGACCGGGCTCCAACCCTCCCAGATCCGGGGTTGCACCGACCCCGAGCCTGGCGTCGTCTGCACGGCCGGCACGATCGCCAACGCCGGCTACCTCGAGAGCGGCGCGTGGAAGCCGTCGAACGCCTCCTGCACCGTGCACGGGATGTCGCTGTCGCTCGACCTCGACCCGGCCGGCAACGTCATCGTGTTCGAGACGCTGTTTCCCAGCCGGTTCAAGGTGCGCCTCAGCGACCCGGCGCACATCGACATCGTCGACGGCGCGATCGCCGGCGGTTGGTTTGCCGGCGGCACGCTGTGGCAGGGCCGGCCGCCCGATCCGTGCAACACCGCCGTCGCACCGCGCAAGCACGACCTCGAGACCGGATCGCTCCAGCCGCAGATCGGCGCCGACGGGAGTCTACTGGCCGGGATCACCAGCCTCGACACGAACCTCGACCCGTCGGGCGTCCCGGAGATCCGCTGGGCCCGCAACGACGCCCGGCAGCTCGGCTGCGGCACGCTCTTCGTGCCGCCGGCACTGGCGGCGAACGATCCCCAGCGGACGTGGCACGCCAGCGCCGTCCCCACCGTCCTCGGGCGCGGCGTCTACGCGGGGATCAACTACAACCGCAACCGCGTCTGCAAGGCGAGCGACGGCACCGTGATGCCGAGGTTCTGCGCGACCGACGCCGACTGCGACACGGCCGCCGGCGAGACCTGCGTCGACGGCGGGTTCTCGCCGTTGTGCCCGCCGCGGGCGCCGAGCGACCCGGCGCCGGTCTGGGACACCGACATCCAGGGAACGATGGTCAGCTTCGACATTCCCCCCGACAAGGCCGGCTACGGCGACCGGGAGATGGCGTTCTACTCCCGCTACTCGGGAGTGACGGGCGTCTTCGACGGCGGCGACTCCGGCTTCACGACCGGCGACGGAGTGAACACGTTCAAGTTGTCGCTCTCGACCTACGGTCTCGCTTTCCTCCGCTCGCGCAGCGAGGGGCAGGACACGATCGTCGCCGGCGACCTCAACCTTCCGTGGCCGTCCGACACATCGATTCCCTTCGACGGCATGTCGATCTGCAACTGCGGGATGCTCGACTCCGCGCGTTCCCCCGATACGCTGATCGAGCGCAAGCTCGCGTACTGGGATCAGACGTTTTACCCGTACGGCATCCAGTTCAGCTCCAAGGATTCCCCGGTCGAGTGTCCCGTACCGCAGCAAAACGGCTGCGCGGATCAGGTGTCCTCTCCCGCCGCCGCCTGTGTCGAGGCGGTGACGCCGGTCGCTCGATTCGACCCTGACATCGAGGCCTACTTCGACGTCCACCCGAACGGCGAGGCGGGACAGATCCAGCCCACGTCGGTGGCCCGCCTCGGCTTCGACGAGGACAAGGACCCGAACACCGGCGCCGGGACACAGCCGCCCTACACCTTCGATGCCGAGGGGTTCGCCTTCAGTGACTTCGCGGCGGCCGGAGCGCCGAACCACGATGACGTCATCCCGCCCGCCGGTTCCCCGACCGCCGATTTCGGTTACGTCGATGCCCGCGGCGATCTCGAGCTGCCTTACTTCGGGCTGACGCCGGTGGGGATCCGCGTCGAACGGGAGCGTTACCCGGGAACGAACCATCTCGCCGACCTGCACGAGGAGTGCGACGAGGTGCAAAACCCGCTCTGCGCCGAGCCCGGGCAACCGGCGTACGTCGCCCACGCCGTCGCGACGCGCGAGATGGCGAAGAGCACGGTCCAGATCCCGTTCAAGATCGACTACTTCACGCCGGGCGAGACCTCCGATCCGGATGACGGCACCGACGAGGAAGGGCGCGGGCGCGGCAGCATCTTCGCCTTCGCCGATCCGTGCGACCCGAACGATCCGAACAACTGCGCGATCGACCTCGGTTCCGCGAAGGCGGGCACCGGTCTGATCATGCGCCCGGGCGAGATCGTCGGCGGCGAGGCCGATCTCGGACCGGCGGCGGCGATGCGGCTGTGGGGCAACGTGACCCAACCCCACAAATCGCATCTCGAATCGATCATGCCGGCCGGGATCGTCATGCCGTGGGGCAGCGCCTACGACGCGGCCTTGACCAAGCTCGGCTATCCAGGCTCGCAGGGGCATCTCCTGCCGCCGCCGTCGGTGTTGCGGGACCAGATGCTTTCGAGCGGCGCGATGGACGATCTCAAGGACCATCCGAACGCGCACACGAAGTTCAACGTCGACGGCACGGGCACGCCGCCGGTCAACGGCTCCAAGATCACCGGCTACGCCGCTTTCGCCCCGGACAACTCCCAGATCGACATGTTCCTGCTGTCGTCGAACCTCGACTCCAACGGCCAGTTCTTCAAACTCGACGGCTCGCTGCTGACGGTCGACCGGCACGTCAAGGAGGGCGAGGAGCCGATCAGCGAATTCCGGCGCCGCCAGACGCCCGGTGCGAGTCCGAACGTGGACCTGCCGGCCGAGCAGTCGATCCCGTTCCCGCCGCCCAGCACGACGGAAGCGAACGGTGACGACGAGTTCATGACCTGGGAACTCGACTACGACATGCCGGGCTTCCAGTTCCACAGCCTGACCGGGACCATCGACCTGACCAAGGGCGGGCTGTCGGGAGTCGGTTTCGACGAGCTCGGCGCGACGCTCAAGTTCTTCGCCGACGGGAACTGGTATTTCGTCGCCGGACTGAAGGTCAACTGGTCCGGCTACGGAATCGACGGCAACGTGTTGCTCGGCAACACCACGGACATGACGCCGCTGCGGGACATCGATCCCGACGTCGCCGATTTCCTCGAAGGCATCGACGCGTTCGACGGCGGCTTCATCCGCTGCGCCATCCAAGCGCGGATCTTCGACTACGGATGTCCGTTCCAGGTCTCGGCCGGCGTGTCGGTCGGCGGCTGGTACCTGTCTTCGGGCTACGGCGGCAAGGTGCGGGGATGGATCGCCGGTGAGGGCGCCTGCATCGTCTCGGTGCGCGGCGACCTGACGCTGATCGGCGGCGAGATCAACGACCTGTTCAAGATCGTCGGGGACTTCTGGGTCGGCGGCGGCATCGGATTCTGCGACGCGGAGAGCTGGGACAAGCCCGAGGACGTGCTCGACGACGACTGGTGCCTCTCCTGCGTCGCCGAGATGACCGCCACCGGCACCTATCCGCCGGACGACCTCAACCTGCAGGTCACGGGGCCCGATTTCGAGTGCTCACCGTGAGCGGGGTGGAACGATGAACGCGACGTTTTCGACACGCCGTCACCAGAACCGGTCCGCGCGATTCCTGCTCGGGATCGCGGTCCTCGCCGGCCTGCCGGGTGCGACCGCGGCCCCGCCGGCGGAGCGGACCCTCGTGCACGCGGTCGCCGACGGGGACCAGAACCGGATCCTCGTGCGCTGGATGACCGAGGAGACCACGTCTCCCCGCTACCGCTACTACGACGTCGACCGGCGCGAGGCGGACTCGCTGAGCTTCGTCCAGCTCAACGACGACCCGATCGGTCCGGCGCAGACCGCGGCGGAGATCGAGGCGATCTTCACCGCTCCGGGGCGCTCCGACGCCCTGGGCTGGATCCAGGACAGCCTCGGGGACGACTACGCGAACGACCTGTTGCTGATGCAGTCGCCGAACGCGACGAGCTCCGAGAAGGCGCAGGCGGCGCTGCTGCCGGACCTCAACTACGGCGTGGCGCTCGCTTTCGGCCTCGGCTGGCTTGACGAAACGGTCACGCCGGGCGTGACCTACGTCTACGAGGTCTGGGGACTGGACGACCAGGGCTTCCGCGTCGAGCGGCTCGGCCGCGCCACAGCCACCGCCGGCTCCCCGCCCTCGCTGCAGCCCGTTCAG
>RFHH01000070.1 GCA_003696075.1 Acidobacteriota bacterium | reverse complement strand
CGACCTCCCCGCCGAACCTCATCGTGCTGACGACGCCCCCCGGCGAGGCCTCCGCCGCCGCCCTCGCCCTCGACCAGCTCGCCCTGCCCGGCATCGCCGGCACGCTCGCCGGCGACGACACGGTCTTCGTCGCGATCGCGCGCGGCGCGAACCTCGCGCAGGTCGCCCGCCGGATCCGCGCGACGGCGGAACTGCGGCAACGGCCGGCTTCGCGCCGCCGCCGGACTCCGCCGGCCGGTCGCGCCTGGCGACGGCGGTGTCGGAAACGGCCTCGCGCCGGCGGCCGTTCTCCCGGGACGGTCGGGCGTGGAGCCGGACCCGGCGCGGGCGGTGCCGCCGGTGCGGTCGGAGTGGAGGAACGGCGCGTGACGGGCTCTTCGCACGAGAAGCGGAGGTGGCGCGATCACTCGGGATGGCCGAGGCACCGCCATCGCCGGTTCATCCGGAAAGTCCGCTCTTGACGTATCGCGACGGCCGCTCGTCCCGTCCCGCCGCCGGGCGGGGCTCTCGGCGGAGCCTCTTAGCCGCCGCCGTCTCCACCCGTCGGCGGACCCGTTCAGCTCGGCCGGACCGGCCGATCGAAAAGCGCGGTTCCCCGGTCGCTCGCCGGGCGCTCCGCGGCCGTTCCGTTCCGGCGGTGGCCCCGAACCGGTCAGGCGCGGGCCGACGGAAGGTCCCGGAGCAGCTCCAGCACCTGCTCGATGAGCGGCGTCCGGCGGAAATAGCCGATCCAGAGGTGCCGGCGGGCCCGCGTCACCGCGGTGTGCACGAGGTTGCGCACCGGCGGGTCGGTCAGGTCGCCTTCGAGCAGATCGAGCCCGACGAGCCCGACGCACTCGTAGTCGAGCCCCTTCGCGCTGTGAACCGTCGAGACCGTGACGCGTTCGGTGGTGATGTCGTAGCAGCGCTTCGTCCGGTAGCTCTCGCTGACCCAGTGGGCCAGAAGGCCCCTTCGCCCGACCGCGCGCAGCAGCAGCTCCGGGTAACACTCCGGCGCGCCCCCGGGTCCGCGCCGGTGGGTGTACAAAAGCGCCGCCTCGCAGAGCGGATAGCCCTCGGACTCGACCGCCGTCGCGATCCGCTGCGCCAGCTCCGCGGCGACCTCCTCCGGGCTCCCGCACTCGATCGCCACCGGTGCCGGCCCCTCGTCGGCGAAGATGCCCGGAAACGCGAGCTGCCGCGGCTCCGGGCGCGCAGCCGGCACGGCCGCGCGGAGAATGCGCTCGCCAAGCTCGGCGATCGCGCGGGTGTTGCGGTAGACGCCCCGGAGGCGGTGCACGCGGCCCCGCGCCTGGACGCCGGCCGACTTCCAGGTGCTGTGGCGCCGGTAGAGGTCCTGTGCCGGATCGACGGCGATCGTCAGCTCGCCGGGGTCGGGGTGGAGCAGGCGGCTGACGACCGCCAGCATCGACGACGAGAAGTCCTGCCCTTCGTCGACCAGCACGGAACGATACCGGGGGCCTTCCATCTCGAGCTTCCGCGCCGCTTTCCGGGTGACCTCCTCGAACAGATCCTCGTCGTGGCGGTCGTGGTCGATGCGCTCGCCGAGGATGCGTTCGCAAAGCTCGAAGAAAGGAAGGACCTCCACGCCCCGGGGACCGAGCGGCACCTTCTTCGCCGCGAGCAGCCGCTCCAGGTATCCGGCGAGCGACGCGTTGTAGCAGAGGAGAAGGATCGGCCTCATCGAACGGCCAGCCCGGTACAACAGCGCCGCGCGGGCGACGAGCACGAGCGTTTTCCCGCTGCCGGCGGGCCCGCTGATCAGCTTGTGGCCCGCCTGCAGCGTCCGGGCGACGCTCTCCTGGTTGTGGTCGAGGTGCGCCAGGATCTCCCTGCGATACTCGTAGCGCTGGCGCGCGGCCTCGCGCGGGGTCTCCACCCGGACCTCGGGAAACAGCAGTCCGCGCAAGCGCTCGCGGTCGGCGGAGCCCAGGCGAACCTTCTTCCGATAACCGAACCGCTCCCGCATCACCCGCCGGAAAGCCGCCCCCGACGGATCCCTCGCGATGCCGCCCCCCTCGTGGAAATCGTCCCAGAAGAAGGCGCGGCCGGCTCCGAGCAGCTCGCTCACCTTCAACCGTCTGAATTCGGAGCGCCGGATGTGCGGGTAGGCGACCGCCCAGCCCACCGGCACCTCGGGTCCGGAGCCGCCGGTGCGATCGCGCTCGGCGCGGAGGAGATCGCGGATCCGGTGGGCGTACTCCTTCGCCTGCCGGACGGGGTTCTCCCGCTCCTCGCGACGCGAGCCGATCCGCAGCGTCACCGTGTGCGCATTCGCCGCGGCGATCTGGCCGGCGGCCCAGTCCTTGACCTCGATGACCAGAAGGCCGGCGTCGGGTGACAAGAGCACGAAGTCGGGCTCGCGGCGGCGGACGAGCGGCTGGCACCAGACCAGGTGCTCGTCGTCCGGCCGCGCGTAACGCTTCAGGAACCGGAAGACAGCCCGCTCGCCCTTCGTGGCGCCGGCCGCCAACTTGTCGGGGATCATCGTCGCCATGCGGACGCTGCCCCGCGCCCCGTCAGGGGCGCGCCATTTCTATATCACGGGAATCCGGCCGCCCGCGCCGATCGCTCGCGAGCCAGGTGACGAAGAGCACCGGGTCCGGCGGCACCCGGCCCCTCCGTGGGGTGCCGCCGTACAAAGGCGGCGACGGCCTGCGGCGCCGCTCGCGCGCCGGGTTGGGTTTAAAGAAGGAGGTGGTGCCGAACCTCTCGAGAACGCCGGCACGACCCGCATCGCTGCTCTTCTTTCCCGCCGGCGAGCGGGTGGAGGGACGTGAAAGGCACCCCTTGGTTCGTCGCTGCCTTTCGGTCGAGCCTCGGAACGTGAACGACCCCGTCGGGCGCCGCCAGGGCGAGAGGAGCAACGTCGCCCGACGAGAAACCGCGCCCCGAGGGGCGCGGCCACCTCGGAGATCCGGGGACAGGAGAACGTGCTCGGGGAGCGCCCCTGCAGTGGAAATCCGCCGACACGACAACGCGCTTCAGGAAGCGCCCCGACCGACGCGGCCGGCACACGGACACCGCGCCCCAAAGGGCGCGGCCACCCCGGAGATCCGCGGACAGGACACTGGGCTTCGACGAGCGGGCCCGCGGTGAAGGCCCGCATTTCGAACGACACGCTTTTCGGGAAGAAGCGACCGAAAAGACCGGCGCACAGGTACGGCTCTGCGAGGCGCGCAGTTACGGTTCGGCTCGCCAGGCAGGAGAACGCACCTCGAAGAGCGCGGCCGCCCAGAACGCGATGTCTCGCATCGACGCGCAGCCGCGGCGTTTGCCCCGCGGGTCCAGAGGCTGTGGGGGTCGGGCTTGCCCCCGGCTTCACCAGTGGTGGGGTTCGGGCTTGCCGCGCGGCCTGCCGCGCGCGGGAGGCCGCGGCTTCCGAACGATCCGGCTACGGGCAGGGGGACGAGGCGTCGAGCCCGGCGCGGTTCGGACCGTAGGTGCCGGCGCCGCAGGCGTTGCGGGCACGCGGGAGGTGGTAGAAGCCGTCCCCGGCCGGGGGGACGCGGCCGTCGGTGGCGGTCGGCGCCGTGAGGCCCGACGCCAGGCAGGTCGCGCCGGCGAACGAGCCGGCCGGCGCGAGGTCGCTCAGGAGGCCGGTCGCGACGTCATAGAGGATGCCGCTGCCGGCGCTCGGCGCCTGGTCGTCCCAGCTCAGCGTGGTTTCGGGTGTGCCCGCGAGCCGCAGCCCCGTCACCTCCGCCGGCTCGGCGAAGGCTCCGGGATCGCCCGGAGCGCAGTCGCACGCGTCTCCCGCACCGTCCCCATCGCCGTCGAGCTGGTCGGGATTGGCGATCTTCGGGCAGTTGTCCTCGCTGTCGTACAGCCCGTCGGCATCGCTGTCCAGCTCGCGAATCTCCAGGAAGGTGATCCCCTGGGACTGCACGAAGACCTCCAGGTCGAGCCGCCCCGCGGCGACGTCGTAACGCGCCGGCGGTGCGATCGGTTCCACGGCGTCCGCCGCCTTCAGGTCGGCGAGTTCCTCCGGCGTGTAGACGCCGTCGGGACCGCGCTTGGGAAGCGCGTCGTAGGCGGCCCTGATGGAGTGATCGCGGTCGATCCTGTACTCGGTGACCTCCACGCTCGGATACTGCAGCCCCGAGAGGTGGAGCGTCACGTCCCACCCGTAGGGCTCCCGGTCGTCCGGATCGAGCCGGTCGTGGGCGTACAGCAGGATGTCGTGCCCGTGCGGCTCGACCGACCGGAAGCCGCCGATGCGCGCGCCGGCATCCTCGACCGCGCCGAGGTCGGCGACATCGTTCGACATCCGGTCGAACAGCTCCACGAAACGGAAGTAGGTGTTTCCGACGGCGTCGGCGCCGTCCTGCGTACCGTCGCCGTCGCTGTCGACGCGCATCACGCTCGCCACCGACTGCGTCCCCTGGGCGAAGTTCCAGTTGAACGGCCAGGTCGTGATGATGGCCTCCCCCGCGGCGCGGGCCGGGTCGGCCATCGCGTCCTCCAGTAGCCGCTCGAACAGGTCGGCGCCCCAGGTCGGGAAGAAGCCGCTCGCGGCGAAGACGTTCTTCGCCGCCGGGTCCTGCTGGGGCTGCCACTCCGGCCCCGCCTCGTGGGAGTTGACGCGCATCCCGGCGTAGTATTCGGGGTCGATCGTCCGGATTTTGTCCCAGGCCCAGGCGATCAGGTCGTGCGCCTCCTTCGCGTGCCGGTAAGGGTGGATCGAGTAGACGTCGAACGGGCAGCCGCGGTTCGCGTACGCCTCGCACAGCGACCGCACACGGCTCGACAGCAGCCCCGCGAACTCCGGCCGCGAGCAGACGTAGTTCTCCTCGACGAAACCGGGGTTCGGGTTGTCGACCGTCGGACTGCAGTGATAGAGCATCTCGTCGAGATGCCGGTTGCCGGCCGGAGCGTCCTCCACGCCGCCGATGACCACCGCCGATG